>JAYYQC010000036.1:0-17416 GCA_036128675.1 Myxococcota bacterium
ATGCAATTGAAGCTCGACGACGAATTTCTTAGACATCACCCGCTTACGGTCGCCGATTTAGATGATGAGAAAGTCAGGCTAAATGGCTTGGGCTTTCAGCTCGAATTTGTGTGACTAATCCAACGAGGTGATCTGCTTTAAAAGCTCTGCCTGACTCATGACCGCTTCGTCATTGGCCCCCTCAACCCGAGAATAGCGACCGTCTGACCCAAGCTCCCAGCTCTGCACGTTATCTGCCATGCCGAGCTCAAGGCTCTCTCGAATGACACGTTCCTTCAGCTTGGGTTCAGTCACAGGGAATGCAACCTCCACCCTGCGAAGTAGATTTCGTGTCATCCAGTCCGCACTCGAGCAGTAGAGTCGATGCTGGCCCGCGGCGAAAAAGTAGTAAACCCGAGAATGCTCGAGAAACCGGCCGATAATCGAACGAACACGGATATTCTCAGATAGACCTGGGATACCCGGCCGCAGACAACAGATGCCGCGAATGACGAGGTCGATCTTGACCCCGGCGCAGCTTGCTTCGTAAAGCTTCTCGATGACCCGCTTTTCGGAGATAGAATTTAGCTTGGCTGCAACCCTCGCTGGTCGCCCTGCTCGGGCCTCTTCAATCTCAAAGTCGAGTAATTCCAAAAGCGTCTTATGCAATGTAAACGGCGCGACTAAAAACTTGGAAAGCTGAGCCGCCTTGCCTAGCCCCGTCAACATCTGAAACGTCCGATTCATGTCCTCACCCAGTTCGGGGTCAGAGGAGAGCAACCCCCAATCGGTGTAGGCCTTAGCTGTCCCAGAATGATAATTCCCGGTACCCAAGTGGACATAACGTTTTAGCTCTCGACCCTCACGACGCACGACCATAAGCATCTTGGCATGTGCCTTGTAGCCAACTACGCCATAAACGACATTCGCTCCCACCGCCTGAAGGCGTGTCGCTAAATCGATATTCGCCGCTTCATCAAAACGAGCCCTTAACTCGACAACCGCAGTCACCTCTGTCCCCCGCCGAGCAGCGTCGATGAGCGCTTGAACAAGTGGCGAATCACTCCCCGTTCGGTAGAGGGTGATCTTGATCGCGAGCACATCGCGATCCGCGGCAGCCTGCCGGAGAAGATTGACGACCGGCGAAAAGGATTCGTAAGGGTGATGCAGGAGTACCGAGCGCTGTCGAAGAACGGAGAAAATATCCCCTGAGGCTCCAAGCCCAGGCTCCGTTGATGACACAAAGGGCGTATACTTGAGCTTTGGACGCTCAACGATGCCGCAAAGCGCCGAGAGACGGTTGAGATTCACCGGGCCGTTCACACGGTAGACATCCCTCTCTTGCAAACCAAAGTGTTCCGCAAGAAAATCGACGGTCGCATCTGGGCAGCTCCCACCAACTTCGAGTCGGACCGCATCCCCATAAGCTCGACTCGAAAGCTCACCGGCCAGAGCATCCAAAAGGTCGTCCGCACCATCTTCGTCGATATAGAGGTCGCTATTGCGCGTCACCCGAAAGGGATACGAAGCCAGAATAGTCATCCCCGGAAATAGCTCACCAACGAAGACGCGAATCAGCGAGGTCAAGAGAATGAAGTCATAGGGCGCCGACGCCAGCGTCTCAGGCACCGCAATGACTCTAGGCAAAGCGCGAGGGGCCTGAACCACCGCGTACTCCGTTTGGCGTCCGAAGGCATCTGTACCCTCAAGTGAAACGACGAAGTTAAGCGACTTATTGAGAATCTGCGGAAAAGGGTGCGCTGGGTCTAATCCGACCGGCGTTAATACGGGCAGGACCTCGTCCATGAAGTACGCACGTGCCCACTCAAGGACCTCGGGTGAGCCATCTGGCTGAACGAGTCGAATACCTTCCTCTGCGAGAGCAGGGAGAAGTTCTTCATTCAGGACGCGGTACTGCTGCGCCACGATGTCATGTGTCTCTGAGGATATCCGGTGCATGACATCTTCGGGCGTTGTGGCATCGATCCCCGACTCGGTGACCCCCATCGCCATCTGCTGCTTCACACCCGAGACGCGGATCTCAAAAAACTCATCGAGATTCGAGCTACAGATGGTCATGAAAAAGAGCCGCTCCATCAGCGGAGTCTTGGTATCCCGCGCTTGAGCCAATACACGTCGATTAAACTGAAGGAGACTGAGCTCTCGATTGATGTAGCGGTGGGTCGCCTCTTGTGGCGCGACAATCTCACTTTCACTCATCAGTCCTCTATCCCTTCCCATCAGTCCGCATTGTTCGAACAATACGGCAGCCAAAAGAAAACAGTCCATAACCGTTGCCGGCTTTCTTGGATTGTCCCCCCACGCTAAACTCTACCCTTAACTGCGATGTCAGTGCATTGGGAGAAAAAAATTGTGACAAGTTTTGACCTTATCTTGGTCCGGCATGCAATTGCCGAAGAGCGGAGAATCGGACTACCCGAAGCCGATCGAAAGCTCACCGAAACAGGTATCTCAAGGTTTAAGAGACTCGCTGAAGGCTATCGACAGCTCGGCTTTACACCGAAAGAGATCTGGACCAGTCCTTGGGAGCGAGCCGCCCATACCGCAGACCTCCTCGCAGACGTGTTCCCCGGATGTCCGACCACGGTGCAGACCGCGCTCGCATCCTCTCCTGGACCGGACCTCCTCAATGCGATCGCTGCCGCCGAATTCCCCCTCATCCTGGTTGGCCATGAGCCCTGGCTTACCCAGCTCGCGGGTATTTTAACGATCGGACGGGCGGAATCGCTCTTCCGCCTGAAAAAGGGTGGGCTGATTTGGCTTCAGGGAGAGGTTGAAGCGGCTGGAATGTTGACGAAGATAGTGCTAGCACCCGCCCCAACACTGAATTTGCTCGATACTCAGGGGTGAGCTGACCCCTCGCTTATGCTATGCATGAAGCATTCGTGCCCGAACTTGGGGGAATTGGAATGACCAACGACACTTTATTGTCCACAAGCCTTTACCGGCTCTTCGCCTGGCCCATGCTACTCTGCGCGGCCCTCTTTACGCTGAGTGGATGCTCCGACACGGTCAACAGTGTCTGCGGTAACGGTATCGTGGAAGCAGGTGAAGCGTGCGATGACGCCAACACCGACGCCGACGATGGCTGTTCAGCGACCTGTACCGTCGAAGCGGATTACGTTTGTACCGACTCTCCATCCGTGTGTGAACCCGCGGCTTGCGTACCCGATTGTGAAGGTAAGGCGTGCGGTCCTGACGGTTGCGGAGGCGTCTGCGGAACCTGTGAAGATCCTGCCGTGTGCCAAGCCGGCGAGTGCGTTCAATGTGAGCCTCAATGCGGTGGCTTGGAATGCGGCAACGATGGCTGCGGTGGCTCGTGTGGAGACTGCGGACTGGGCGAGGTCTGTCAGAGCGGGAGCTGTGTCTCAGACGGTTCCTCGGCTTGTGCCCCCAACCCATGCGAAAACGGCGGCATCTGCACCGAAAACGCCGCAGGGGTTCCAGAGTGTGAGTGTCCCGACGACTTCGTTGGCGACAACTGCGAGACACCAGTGGCTCTCCAAGACTGTAATGTCGACCTAGACCGTATCGGCGATGGTATCTGTGAGAATAGCCTCAATATCCTCGCTTGCCTCTACGATGGTGGAGATTGTTGCGAATCTACCTGCTCACAAGACCTCTGCGAGGGCGCAAGTGACTCAACCTGCTTCGACCCGGCGGCATGCGAAAATATCCCAACCTGCGATTTAAAATGCGAAGATGTATCGTGCGCGACTCCGCCTGCCCCTTATTGCCAAGACGGCCTGGTCGTCACCTTCGCCTCCGAAGGCACATGCCGTGATGGCGCGTGTTCATATACGCCAACACTTGCGGCTTGCGCTGACGGCACCACCTGTACATTTGGCGTGTGTCGCGCAGCCGGCGATGCGTGTGCTGACCTCACCTGCGATACCCCCTCTACGGCAACGTGCCTAGATGACGCGACCCTCTCCTATTCAGACGCAAATCCAACCTGTGCTGACGGCGTCTGTGGCGAAGTCATGATGACCAAGCGATGCCCTTCAGGGGTATGCAGCGAGGGCGCTTGTACTGAGAATGCTCAATGCAGTGCTGAAGCAGGCACCCTGGGAGACGGTACCTGCCAGTCAGCCAATAACTCGGCGGCTTGCAACTTTGACGGCGGAGATTGCTGCCCGTCGACATGCAGTGGTAGCTGTGAGTCGATTGATGCCGCAACTTGTACAGACCCTCACGCTTCTGAAAATGATGGCTGTGCAAACCTTGCCTGCGATGCACCAGAAGAGACCTGCAACGCTGCCCAGGATGCCATCCTTTCGTACGAGTCAGCTCAGTGCATTGCGGGTACCTGCGTCTATCTCGAGGTCGCCAATGCGTGCCCTGAAGCGTGGCTCTGCAATAACGCTACCTGCGTTGACGTGAGCGACCCATGCGCGCTTGTCACCTGTGATTCTCCTCCGGCCACCGAGTGTGCCGATGGCGATACCGTGCGTTCTTACGCTGCGGCCGGAACTTGCACCGATGGTGACTGCTCGTATGAAAGTACCGATACCGATTGCGGCACCAACGAGATTTGCACCGATGGTATCTGCTACGCCATCGCCGATGCCTTTGAGCCAGACTCGGCAGACTCTCCAGTGATGTTGACCGAAAATGGGTCAACCTCACGCTCCATCGACCCGAGCAGTGACGAGGACTTCTTCGAATTTACAATCTATGTCTCCGCAAGTGTCACGCTTGAGACCTCAGGTACATCGGGTGATACCAAGCTCTATCTCTACAACGAGGCGGGCACAGAAATCGGTTACAACGACGATGGCGGCTCAGGCTTCTTTTCCCGAATTAGTACAACCATCGAACCCGGGACCTATCTCGCAAAGGTCACCAACTATACGTCTACCAGTTCAGTAATCTCCTCGTACGCCCTAGAGTTCACCGTCAACCCTAGTGACGCCTTTGATGGATGTGCCTACATCGATTGCTCAGAAGCACCAGCCCCGAGCTGTAATGCTGCCGGAGAAGTCGTGACTTACGCCTTGCCTGGTGAGTGTGTCGACAACGCCTGTCAATTCGTCGAAACGACTTCAAACTGCGACGAAGGCTTCATCTGTTCAGGCGGTCTCTGCCTGGATGCCAGCGACCCATGTGCGGGTATTGTCTGCAATACGCCACCCGCATCGACCTGCACCAGTCCAACCCGGGGCATCGTTTACGGCGAAACGGGTACTTGCGTCGAAGGTGAATGCATCTACGAGAGCACCGTCAACCAATGTGAAGATGGTGAAGGCTGCGCCGACGGCGTCTGCGAGACGTGCAACGTCAGCTATCCCAACTGGCTCGGCGATGGCTACTGCGACAGCAGTTCCTACAATACCGCCGCATGCGGCTGGGATGGGGGCGACTGTTGCCCTTCAACATGTTCGGGCTCGTGCGGCTCTACGACCGAAGCAAGCTGCCTCGACCCGTTCGCTCGGGAGAACGCGCCTGACCCAAGTGAACTTTATCCAAATTGCGAAGGAACTCTAAGTTGGATCGGTGATGGCAACTGTGACGGAGCCACCAATGTCGAGAGCTGTGGCTGGGATGGGGGCGATTGCTGTGCCTCAAGCAACGCTGCATGTGCTGATAGTACCAGCTATCCCTGCGCGTGCCTCGACCCAAATGCCGAGGATGCGACGGATTCGAGTGACCCAACCGACCCAGAGGACCCAACGGCTTCAATTACGTTCACTCTAGACCCAGATAGCTACTACCTCGACGCAACGTGGTGGGTAGAAAGTGCCGATGGTGCAACCCGGGTGGCGGGTCCATTTGGCTTCTCATCGGAGTCGGCGGTCCAGCAGGTGATAGAGCTTGTCGCCGGGGATTTCTGTGCGGTTATTCAGGATGCGTATGGCGATGGTGGAACAACCGGAAACATCGCAAATGGCGACACGACGCTCGTTGCTTGGGGTGAAAGCGATTACACCGACAGTGGTCGCTTCTGCTTCACCGTGACCATTCCGTAAATCGCCGGGCTTCAAAAGAGGGGTATCTGGCCCCTCTTCTCCCGTTTCGTCCGTACGCCAACAAAGAGGCTTCGATTCAACCGGATCGGTGCCTGATTGAGCTCTAACTTCTGAACGATGCGGTCAAAGCGCTGTCGGATCATCTGCGCATAAACTCCAACCCCTGAGTGCCGAGTCCCAAACTGCGCATCGTTGAGTTCTCCGTCTCTCGTCTCCCGAATCAGGCTCAAGACCTTTTGGGCCCGCTCTGGATAATGTTCATGCAGCCACGACTCAAAGATCTGTTTCAGCTCATGGGGCAAGCGTATCAACGAATAACCCACCACCGTGGCCCCTGCCTCCTGCCCCTTTTGAATGACCCTCTCCAAATCGAAATCGGTAAGCCCGGGTATAATTGGTGAGCACAATAAACCCACTGAGATACCGGAACCCTTCAAAATTCCCATGACTTCGATTCGTCTTCGTGGTGCGGCCGCCCTTGGCTCAAGGTTACCTGCAATCTGCTTATCCAAAGTGGCAGCAGACATAAAAACATGCACCAGATTATCGGCGGCCATCTTCTGTAGGATATCGAGGTCGCGGAGGATGGACGTCGCCTTGGTGGTAATGGAAACCGGATGCTTGCGCTCTAATAAGACCGTCAGAATATCGCGGGTTATCTCTTGCCGACGCTCAATGGGCTGGTAAGGGTCTGTGTTGGCCCCAAGTACAATCGTCTCCGGCCGGTAGCCGGGCTTATCAAGCTCGTCACTCAAGACGCGTGCAGCGTTGCGTTTCGCGTAAATCATTGTCTCAAAATCGAGACCGGGCGAATGTCCCAGATAAGCATGGGACGGACGAGCGAAACAGTAAACACAGCCATGTTCACAGCCCCGATACGGATTCACGGAGCGGTCAAAGGGTAGGTCGGGCGAATCGTTGCGTGAGATAACAGAGCGTGCATCTTCCTTAAACACACGCGTCCGGACGTCACCCTCCGACTCGGGGCCAGTTCCCCACCCATCATCGAAGAGGTCGGTCTGAGTGACCTCAAAGCGACCCGCCGGATTGATTGTTGCACCACGTCTTTTCATCTCAGCACCTGCTCAGACGTTCAGTCTACCACCGACAATGTCCGGATCAAGTGCATCGCCTAAGAACGTTTACATTCTTACCTTTGCGCATTATCTCCTACCTCGGGAGCAACCATGATATTTGATTTCAGTATTTCGACCCGTTCGATCACGTTCTTTGAGCGATGGACATACTGGATTATTAAGCGTCGCGCCGCCGCCCTGGTGATCACCGCGGTCATGACTGCTTTCTTCGCGATGGGGATCGGACGAATCACCATCAACAACGCAAACGAACAATGGTTCCGCGCGGGTGATGAGACAGTCAAACGCTACAAAGACTTCCAAGATTATTACGGCAGCGACAAATTCATTATCTTCCTCATACCCACCGAGAATGCCATCTCAGTCGATGCGTTGAACCAACTCGCCCAACTCGAAGAGGACCTGAGCACGTTTACCTTTGGCGACGTACCGGCATTCGATGACTTCAATCACCTCGGAAATGTTCGCTACGTCTCAGGCGACGCCTTTAGCATGGAGGTCATCAACCTCACCGATGGCATCGAATTGACGCAAGAGGGCATGGCGGAGCTGAAAAAACGGGTTGAGCGCTCCGGACAGTATGAGGGGCTCCTCTACTCTCCCGATCGACGGTGGGTCACATTGCTCGCCGAGATCCCGATTCGCAGCGACGATGATAAATTCCATGCGTATATCGCGCGCTCGCTTCGCAAGTTGCTGGGGAGTCCCGCCTATCAAGACCTTGATATCCGCATCGCGGGCGGCCCAATGGTCGACGCTGAGCTTGATGCACTTACCGTGAAAGAATCCCGTCTCTTTGGCTCATTGTCGGCACTCTTAAACATCCTGGTACTCATCTTTTTATTTAAGCGACTACCCGGTGTCTTTTATCCCGGCGTCGTCGTCGGCGGTACCATCATCTGGACCTTTGGCACCGCCGGCTTTCTGGGCATTGAGCTTGGCGTCGTCCATGTCATTTTGCCAATGATGCTTGTATCGGTTGGGATCAGCGACGCGGTACATGTTCTTAGTGATTATCAACGAGAGTACGACCCTTCTCTTTCAAGAAGCGCCCGCATCGCTCATACTATTGCCCAAATTGGACTTCCCTGTAGCCTCACGACTCTTACGACCTGTGCTGGTATGCTCAGCCTTCTCTTAGCCCCAATTCCGCCGATTCAAAGTCTCGGTCTTCTGGCGGCAATCGGTGTGTTTTACGCACTCGTTCTTACGCTGATCACTCTCCCAGCTCTCCTATCCTACGCTGACCTTCCACCTCGAGGCGCAGCCGTAGCATCAGATGACGGCCGAGACCGCTGGGATCGCATGCTTCTAGCCATTGCCGGATTCAACCGACGCCATTATCTCCCGATATCTTTTGTAAGTATGGCGGTGATTGGTGCATCGCTCTTTTGGGCAACACAGGTCGAGCTTGAGACCGATTTTGTAAAGTCCTTCCAACCTTCGCACCCGCTTCGTAGCGACTTCGAGTTTATCGATACTGCACTCGGTGGAGGGACCTCTTCACTGCAGGTCATTATCGATTCGGGACAAGACGGCGGTGTAAAAGAGCCAGCATTCATGAAAGCGATGTTGGAGTACCAACTCTGGGTCGAGAATAACTTCGACGGCGTGATGACAACGACCAGTGTCGCCAACATCGTGCGCGAAGTGAATAAGGTGATGATGGATGGTGACCCAAAGGAGTACAGAATACCCGATACCCGAGAAGCCATTGCATCCGAGCTTCTTCTCTACGAAAACGGAGATCCCGATGGTCTTTTTCGGACTGTAACCGATGACTTCAGGTTTGCACGTGTGGATGTTCGGACCAAAACCGGCGGCTCACATCAAGCTTCACGTTTGATGGCCATGGCTGAAGAAAAGGCCGAGGAAATGCTTCCGTCAGAGGCGAGCTTTAAGTTCACCGGTATCTCCCAGCTCTTCGTACAGATGACGAAGAATCTCAGTTCGGGACAAATCCGCTCTTACAGTGCTGCCGGTGTGATGATCTTCATCATGATGCTTTTAGTCCTGAGAAGCCTCAAGCTCGGAGCCCTCTCCATGGTCCCCAATCTTCTCCCAATTATTATCACGCTAGGCCTCATGGGAATCCTGAAGATCCCACTCGACTTTGCGACCTTACTGATTGCCTGCATCGCTATCGGTATCGCTGTGGACGACACGATTCATCTGCTGATTCGATACAAGCGCTCTTTCCAGAAATCTCGCCATTATGGTTTGGCCTTAGAAACGAGCTTAACAACATCGGGAAGAGCAATGCTCTTCACAACCTTGATTCTGTGCGCAGGATTCTTGATGTTTGCACCAAGTGACATGGTGAGTATCGCTCGCTTCGGTATGCTCGTCGCGCTGACGCTCGTCCTCGCACTGGTTGCCGACTTCTTTGTGATGCCGTCGCTGATGTTTTTGTTTCAGCCCCTCGGGAAAGAGGCTTATTTCTTCGAGGAACCGTCGCTTACGACAACTCCGAGGTCGACCACAACGCCGCCGCGCCTCGAACGCCACTAGAATCACCAAACACATTCTTCAAAATCGGTGTTCGGAACTCGTCGTTAAAGACATATTTCTCGACCTGGGCCGGACCCAATGCGTAGATCTCTTCGATATTCGAGAGTCCTCCTCCGAGAACAAAAGCGTCTGGGTCGATAATATTAACCAACACTGAGAGGGCCTTGCCGAAGTTGTCGAGAAACTCGTCACGTGTCGCGAGTGCGATTGAGTCGCCCGCACGCCAAGATTCTACAATCACTGGTACCGGCGTTTCACGGCTTCCACCTTGGCGTTCGTAGGTGAGCTGCATGCCGCGGCCACATAAATACGCCTCGACGCATCCAAAGGTCCCGCAGTACGACTCCACATCGGAGTCTCGCAACACATTGTGCCCCCACTCGCCAGCAATGGCATGAAGTCCAGTTCGAACTCTCTGGTTGATCACCAACCCTCCGCCAACACCGGTGCCAAGAATGATTCCAAAGACAACATCGTGTCCTTTGGCGGCACCATCGACTGCTTCGGATAAAGCGAAACAATTCGCGTCGTTGGCCATACGGATCGGTCGTTCTAATACGCGCTCAAGGTCCTCTTTCAGCGGCTTGCCATTCAGAGCGACACTGTTGCTATTTTTCATCAGGCCAGTCACCTGAGATATGGCCCCCGGGGTCCCAATGCCGACCTTGCATGGTGCCCCATGCATGGCTTCTAATTCAGTGACAACCTTGCCAACTTGCTGAACGACGGCTTCGTAACCATCGGTCGAGGGGGTCGGTAGTCTAAGTTTGTGCTCGACATTGAGCGCTTCGTCTACGACGACACCTTCGATCTTTGTGCCCCCGAGATCAATTCCGATGCGCTTCATCGTATCTCCGTGTCATGCTAGGTGGGTCCTCGCGCTAATGTGACTACCATTAGAACCACAGAGAGCCAACAGCATGTGCACCCTCATCCTAAAGAAACCTACCGTCCCGGGCCATCCTCTCCTGATTTTTGGTAACCGCGACGAGCGACTCGATCGCAAAGCCGCACCATTTTCGAGAATTATGCTCGATAAAACGGTAGCTTGGGCTCCTAAAGACCTCGAAAAGGGCGGCACTTGGCTTGGTATCAACGAGCATGGTCTCTTCGCGGGGCTCACCAACCGATACGCGCCGCATGGCTACCCCAATTCGGATCTCGCCGCGAGTCGCGGAGAACTACCACATCTCGCCCTTGGGCACGCCAATCCTCAGGATGCCGCTCGCGCAATTGAGGCGGTTATAAAAGAGCGCGCCTACCCGGGCTTTCACCTTGTCTTGGCTACTTATGAGTCCGCTCTCTGCCTCGTTTGGGACGGCGAGTCCTGCAAAACCCAACCGATTGAAACGTCTACCTTCATCGTGACGGAGAGAAGCTTCGGTGAGACGCCGCCGGGCCGTGAGGTCTTGATTCGAGAGAAGGTTTCCGCACTCAGCAACCATCCAGGCCTTGAGGAACTCTCTGAGGTGCTCGCAACGCATCAAGAAAACTCAATCGACGCAGTTTGTGTACACCTTGACGGAATTAATTATGGCACGCGGTCTGCCGTCTGCATTAACCTAATGCCGAGCTTTGGCCAGTCGCAGCTCTGGGAAACCAACGTACCACCCTGTCGTCCTAAGTGGACCGAACTATCGCTGAGATAAACTATAACTATGCCACTCTCTGTCTTTCATCACCCCAGTTGTCAGGCTCACGAAAACGCCCCGGGTCATATCGAATCCCCCAATCGCTACCGTGCAATCGATACGATGCTCGCGGCAAAGAAAGACATCCTGACACACGAAGCGCCTCGGGCGACGCGATCACAGCTCTCGCGTGTCCACACCGCTTCCCACGTTGAAAGAATTTCCGCGCATATCGCCGATGGCGGCGGACCACTCGACGCGGATACGGGCACCAATGAGCATTCTTGGGAGGCTTCCATCAGAGCCGCTGGTGCAGTTGTCGCCGCTGTTGATCGCGCAGTGACGGATCATACGCATGTGTTTTGCGCCATCCGTCCTCCTGGGCATCATGCCATGCCCGACCATCCGATGGGCTTCTGTCTCTTCAACAATATCGCAGTTGGGGTCGAACATGCGCTAAATACCCTCGAGATCTCCCGGGTTGGCATCTTTGACTTCGATGTTCACCATGGGAATGGGACCGAGGCCATTTTTTACGACCGCGCGGATATACACTTCACATCGATTCACGAAGCACCTTGGTACCCGGGAACTGGACGTGTGACCGATACCGGCAGTGGTGCCGGAGTTGGTACGACCTTAAATTTGCCCCTGGCTGCTGGTGCTGATGATGCGTCATTACTTAACCTCTGGCTCGAACACGTACGCCCCGCATGGGAGGCTTTCGAGCCGGAGATCATATTTCTCTCGGCGGGATTTGATGGTGATCAGCGGGACCCTCTCGCCAATCTCAATTATACACCCAGCGGATTCGAGCGTCTCACCTCGCATATCGTTCAATGGTCTAAAGCTGCGGGTAACTTGAATATCATTTCAGTACTAGAAGGTGGATATAACTGTGAAGCCCTCGCCGAAGACGTCTCCGTCCATCTAGACGCTCTAAATCAATGAATGCTCTTTTATTTTGGTTCAGCGCGGGTCTCGCCACCGTATGGACACTGCTCGCTGCCTGTTGGTGGGTGGTCGAGAATGCTGGGTTTAAATCGACGTGGGTCAATAAACCAGCTGATTGCTCAGATAAGCTTCTCTGGTTAGGGTGCCCTGTCGCTACATATGCGTTTACCGCTCGCGTCGAGGCATTGCAGGAGATACTCATGAAGAGCCCACCGAAGTGCATCGTTTTGAGCGGCAATGAAGAAGAAGTTCAAGAATGCAAGAAACGGCTTCAAGTACCGCAGGATATTCAAATTGAACTTGATACAAAGGGCTTGCGAACCTACACCTCGATCGCAAATCTACCACCCTCGAATCAACCAACGACCATCATCAGCCACGAATTCCATCTTAAGCGCGCGGCTTTTATCGCCACCGGCTTGGGAAAACCAGTTCTCCTCTTCCCGGTCGGTAACCCACTCGGACCATGGACCTCCAAATCCCGCTGGCGAGAAGCATTTGCTCGACTTCGCGCAGTAACCGACCGACTCTTTCCACCCAACGAACTATAAACCAAAAGGAAACATTCATGACAAAATCAATCGGCGTAATCGGCATCGGAATTATGGGTAAAGGCATGGCCCTTAATCTCAAAAAAGCAGGCTATGAAGTATATGCGTATAACCGCACGAAGGCGAAGCTCGCTCCTCTGATCGAGGTGGGAATCCACGCTTGCGACACCCCAATGGAAGTCGCAACCAAGACGACGACGCTCCTGACATGCGTGAGCGATACGCCCGATTTACTCGAGGTTGTTGAAGGACCTGAAGGCATTCTCCAAACCCTTCAACCGAATTCATTACTTATCGATTGTAGCACAATCCTTCCTTCTGCCTCCGTTCACGTCGGTGAGCTCTTTGAGGCAAAAGGTTCGAAAGCTCTGGACGCTCCGGTCAGCGGCGGCAGTGAGGGAGCAGAACACGGAACGTTGAGTATTATGGTCGGCGGGGACGCTGAATCATTTGCGCGCGCCCAACCTGTCTTGGAGATTATCGGCTCAAATGCAGTACACGTCGGTAAATCAGGGGATGGTCAGCGAGTAAAACTCGTCAACCAAATCCTGGTGACTGTCACTACGTTGGGTCTCTCAGAAGCACTGGTCTTTGCTCAAGCGGCTGGCTTGGACTTGGAGAAGACTCTTGCCGCCGTCTCTGGCGGCGCAGCAAGCAGCTGGATGCTAAGTAACCGTGGACATCAAATCCTAAACCGCGACTGGTCACCCGGGTTTACCATTGAGCTACAACAAAAGGACCTACGGCTTGTTCTAGATACAGCGCGAGAGTTGCAGGTACCTTTGCTCGGAGCGAGTACGGTCCACGACCTCTACAGTACATTACTGCGTTCAGGATGTGCGCTAGAAGGCAACCATGCCTTGATCAAAGCGGTGGAGAACTTGGCGGGGGTTAAGGTCGCCGAGTAGCGCTCTGAGCGCGCCGTTCGGCCCAACGAAGGCGGCGGTTCAAGCTCGTGCGAAGCTCTTCACTGCCATGCGTGCCGAGTATCTGCCAAAGGGCGTTTTGCTCTAACTTGGGGAGCTTGGTGAAAGTAACCCAGAGTGCTTCAGCTGCATAGGTTGCTTGCGGCACTCGAGCAGCTTGCTTCACCAGCTTCGTCATGACGTCAACACTTTTGGAGCCATCAACCACGATGGTATCCAGGAGTGTTGCGCCCAGTCTTGTCAGCTGCAAGGCCGGCAGCTTTCCGCTTTCGCATTCGGTAAAAAACGCACGCTGAGCAACCATGCCTCCCTGCATCATCAAGGTTTGCAACGTATCAAATCGCGCCTGCGGATTACGGGTCGCAGCACTTACCCTCGCGAGAAGTACCTCTTGGCTCTCAAGGCTGAGCTCCAGCTTACCTAGTCCCTTTAATAAGGCGCGTTCATTAGAGTCAGAGAGTTCTTGACTTTGAAGCTCATGCATCAAGAAGGCTTCGACCCCCTCTCCTCTCCATTCGCCTAAGCGAATGTATACTGCTTCTCGAAGTGCGGTTAATCGAGCGCTCAGTTCAACCCCAGGCTCAGCCCAAGTCACTGCCTTAAAGTTGTCGCTCGCCAGCGCCAGAAGTGCGTCTTTCTTGTTCTCAAAACGCTCCAGACTACGAAGCGCGGTCGGTTCCGCCCGCCTCTTCAATTGATAGACACTCGGCTTGAGCGAATCAATCGATCCCAGTTCTGCACCGAGCTTTGAGTCAGCAAGTGAGGTCACCGGAAGAGCCATCAATCCAATCAGTAATATAGCTAGGATCCGCTTCATTGTGCTACCTCCCACCAGATTGAGTCAAAAGGCTCGCGCTCGAAGTTGGTGCCACAATGAGCCTCTCCCATGAGTTCATGATAACTCTCAAAGACATCCACAAACTCAACTTGGTGCCCAGTTGCTTCGAGAGCATCCCGCGTGACCCGACGCCACACACCACGTCCATCATCGGGATCGATAGGCCCCTCGGGGTCTGGGATGAATAGAACCTGATTCGCAGCAACAAGGTTCTGAATCCCAGGGTTGTATGCGACGGCGAAGTCTTTGCCATACCACATCGATTCATAAAGAACCGGAACCTCCACAAAGTCTTCGTCGGTTAAACCTACCGCTGCAGCGAGCGTTTCTCGGACCGAGTCAATGCGAGACTGTGCCTTCACCTGATATTCTAAAAAAGCTTCATCGCTGAGAATCTCTGCAACGGTGGTTTCAGCGTCACGACCTTCGAACACGACGAGGTCACCTAGCTCACGGTCCATGAGTGCTTGAAGTTCCAAGAGCGCCAACGTCGGCGAGGCCAAGACTGCGAAGAAGTCAGGACGTCCTTCTACGGGTACTTTTCGAGGCAAGAACACGAAGATCTCGTCGATATGCCCTACCGCGAGCCATTCGCTCGACACCTCAATCACAGGGCCCTGTACTGCTTGAGCGTTCATGAAGTCGAGCTGAGCTCCGGTCATCCTATCGCTGTGCTCAACGCCTTCGAGTGTTCCACCTGAGCCTCCCCCAACAACGATTCGACCCATTGGAAAGTCTCCAGCGGCTGACGCGTGGGGTGGTACGATTTCGAGATTGCCTCCATAATTCAGACTGGACTCGGTTCCCCGTGGGGCCACATACCCTCGATTTGAAGCGAGCCATTCATTGGGGAGAAAGAGTTGGAGACCGCTGCCCCGGTTGGTTTGTAAATGCAGCAGATTATGTTGAGGACCATCGACGCCAGGAATCGTGTAATACGCGGTTTGCATACTATCTTGGACCCAGCGATCTCCTCCGTAGCTATTCCCATTCAGCTTATTGAACGAAATTCCTTCGGGCATATTCGCTTCGAGTGATTCCATAAAATTGCGGTTATTCTCAGGTCCACTCGGTAAATCTACGACAAAGAATGCAGTCGCGTCTTGTGTATCCGGTGGGAAGACGACCGGTGCTCCCTCCAGACTCAGCGTGGCCGAGCTTAATACCTCATCCGCTTGGTCCCGAAGCTCAAGGGTAATCAATACATTGCCGTCAAAACCAGTGAAGCGTCCGATGATCCCCTCAAAGAGCAGTTGCTGATCCTCGCGAAAGTCCAGCTCAATGTTAAATGATTCATCACCCACCGCATTGAGGGCTGGATATCCATCTTCATTGCTGAAGAGCCGAATCCAATCACGTGCAGCTTCAGGCCCAATCGAAGCCACGACTCGGTGTTCTTCTGGCTCAAAGCCTCGGATCGCTGGCACCCACAGGGGAGCCAAATCAGTCACGTCCTCGATGCCATTGACTTCTTCATCGATACCGTCCCGGCGACCATCGCCATCGTCATCGTCGAGATTGGGGCCAAATATCGCGGTTGCATTGTTCTCAGGCTGCGCCAGTATCGCCTCGTCAATCTCGTCGACGATGCCATCCGCATTCAAGTCGCCGATGAGGACGAGCTCAAGTTCACCTCGCTCCGGCACAGCCAGCGCCCTCACCGGTTCTTCAAGCGCAATGGTACTCGCCAGTTTATCGGCATCTCGCACCATAACCTGAGCGGTGAAGTCTCCTGCCTCAGTGTAGGACGTCTGGTGAATCGGATTAGACGTCCACGGAGTGTCCCAAGTTCCATCCCCATCAAGGTCAAATCGGAACTCAAGGTCCAGCGAAGGTGTTACGTCGTCGGAGGAATCCGAGGCATCGAGCGTCACCTCGAGTGGCACAACGCCGACCAAAGGGGCCGCGACCAGTGCAGCAACCGGTGGCTCACTTTTAGGTCCGCCGTCATTTCGCAGCGAATCTTCAGAACAACCGATCAGCGATACGGCGGTGGTCAGAAGCGCACCGACGAGGGGCGCTTGCCAAGAAGCGATAGATTTCAAAGTTCATCCCCGGAGTAGTGTCCATACCAGGCGGTGGGCTCCGCTGGGTTAAGACGCACTGCTGGGAGACTGGCAGTCAGGATTCAATTGGTCAAGAGACTTCTTCTGAAGGCCACTCAACTTCCATCAGCTTGTAGGATGTACTGGACATGCCCAAGGCGCGGTACACGTTCTGTGCGGATACATTGTCATCTTCGACGTAAAGCCGAAGGCCGACCACATCCGCTTCAGCACGTGCGCACTCCTCGATGTGATTGTAAAGTCTCCTAAATACACCTACCTGGCGATGCCGTGGGTGCACATACACGCTCTGGAGCCACCAAAAGATACCGCCACGCCAATCGGTCAATTCGAAGGTCACCATCGCTTGTGCGACCACTTGGCCATCACGCTCAACAACGAAATATCGGCAGAGGTCTGCCCGTTCGAGCCCCTTCTGGACGCCGGCTTGAAGTGCGGCTCGGGGCAAGGTCTTGCCTTCGGTTTCCTCGGCCAGCGCGAGATTATAAGAAACAATCACTGAATGGTCTTCGACAGTCGCTTGTCGAATGACCCATTTTTGCTCGCCTAGATTCAAATTTGCTGCTGGTTGATTCATATGTAGGTTGTTATCATAGGTCCTCGCACCATCAAGCCTCGAAGGCTCGCAGGAGACAACCGTGACAGAAGTTTTGCCTTTCTCGTCTGCCGCTGAGCGCAACGCTGAGCCTATCGCTCAAAAGCTCACCGAATTATTGGCGGAAGAGCCTGCCCAAATCCTCGAAATTGGCTCCGGTACGGGACAGCACGTCGCCTTTTTTGCGGAGCGTTTTCCAAGATGGCACTTCCAGCCGAGCGATCGGAGCAACGAATATTTTGACGCAATACGTCAAAGGCTATCGAGTTCGGAGAACG
>JAYYQC010000037.1:0-15455 GCA_036128675.1 Myxococcota bacterium
ATCCCTGATTACGTGGAGCCGGAGATCAACCCGCAGATCAAAGTCCTCTACTACGACGGTCAGGTTATCGCATTCTTGAAGCCAGCACCGCTACCCGTACATCCGTGCGGTCGCTACAACCGAAACTCGCTGGTGAATATCTGGCGAGAGGCCTTCCCGGACAGCAACCTTCGATTAGCCCATCGCTTAGACGCCTCCACCACCGGGATGCTGGTCGCGACGTTGACCCGTGAGGCCGCGGGGGTCGTCCAACCGCAGTTTGAGTCGCGCTCAGTCACCAAAGATTACCTCGCCTTGGTCAAAGGAATCCCGGAGTACGAGACCACGACGGTCGATGCCAGCATCGATGAGCGACCACGCCTCAAAGCAAAACGCGGTGTCTCCCCTGAGGGCCGAAGCGCCCGCACCGAGTACGAGGTCTTAGACCGCGACGCATCCTCCGAGACGACTCTACTTCGTTGCCGTCCAATCAGTGGACGCACCAACCAGATCAGAATCCACTGCTATCACCAAGGGCTTCCGATTGTGGGAGACCCAGCGTATTGCGATGACCCCGACGGCGAAATAGCCATGGTCAATTCCGAAATGGAGCTGCATCTTCATGCATGGAAAATCGAATTTACGCACCCAAGTGGAGACCTGATCAAGCTCGAGGCCCCCGCACCCCATTGGGCGCTCAAGCGTCTGCCGTAACTATGGCAAAAGTCTAATTGCCTTCGACGACTGGGTCCTGCGTTGACTGCTCCGACGGCGCCGGCTTCGGAAACCAGGGAAGAAAAGCGTTGGTTCGCTCAATATAGTCTCGGTATTGGGGCTTGGTCTTCTTGAGATTGACTTCCAGGAGTGCGACGCCCGACACCTTCACCAAGAGAGTTGTCATCAGCGCCGGGCCTATGATTGTCCACGCAATACCATCGGCACCCATGGCGACCGTAAACAATCCCCACCAAGCAACCGCATCGCCAAAGTAGTTAGGATGCCTCGTATAACGCCACAGACCGGTGTTAAGAACCTTGCCTTTATTGGATGGATCCGCCTTGAAACGCGTCAATTGAAAGTCGCCCAATGTCTCAAAAACAAACCCAACCGAGAAAATAGCGATGCCTATATACCCAACACCACTCACGTGGACCCCAGGCTGCGCGATGCTCATGACCAATGGGAGGGCTACGACCAAAGCAATGGAGCCCTGCAGCGCATAAACGGTGAAAAGCGACCGAATCGGAAACCACTTACCAGCATCCTTGCGAAACTGCTGATACCGATAATCTTCGCCATGTCCTAAATTGCGATAAGCTAAATAAAGCGTCAAACGTCCGCCCCATAACGTGGTCATCACAGCCAGCGTGAACGCCAGAGGACCAGGATTCTCGACAGTTGCAAAGCAGGTCCATGCAATAATGATGAACCCGGTGCCCCAAAAAATATCGATGATACTCGCATCCCTAATCGCTACGCTGATGAGCCAGAGCGAAAAGAGGGCAATCGAGAGGTTGATGGCGGCTTGGCCCCAAAGGGAGCCGTCAAAGAAAAATTCCATAGTGTTACTCCTGATATTCGCCCATCTAAGCTAAGTCCTGGACATTTCAGTGTCACCCCGCCCGTGCGGTGGCCGCCTTCTTTTTCGCCGTCTTCTTCCTGCCAGACTTGGGTTTCGCCTTAGCCTCGGCTGCTAGCACCGACTTGACGCCTGACCATGAGCAGATGGGGCAGGCTTCGGGATCATGACCGCGGGCTGGACAAAACTTTCGACCGAAGAAAATGATTTGAAGGTGAACGTCGCGCCAGGTTTCAGGTGGAAAAAGCTTCTTGAGGTCTGCTTCCACCGCCTCAACCGTCTTACCTCGCGAGAGGCCCCATCGACGGGCGAGACGAAAGATGTGGGTATCGACCGGGAAAGCAGGAACGCCGAAAAACTGCGAGATAACGACCGCTGCTGTTTTGTGCCCTACGCCGGGCAGCGCTTCCAGCTCCTCAAGGGTCTCGGGCACCCCTCCGTCGTATTTCTCGCAGAGAATCTCAGATAAGCGTTGGATATTTTTCGCTTTTGTGGGCGCGAGTCCGCAGGAACGAATCAATTCTAGAATCTTTTCGACGCCGAGATCTCGCATCGCCTGAGGCGTTGGAGCTGCTTTAAACAAGGCGGGGGTCACCAAATTGACCCGATCATCGGTGCATTGGGCCGAGAGCAATACCGCAACCAGAAGTGAGAAGGCATCCGTATGGTCGAGTGGCACCGGTGGCTCCGGAAAGAGGTCCTCAAGTTGGATGGCGATTCTTTCGGCTTTTTCGGCACGCTTCATGCGCTACCTCTGCATTTTTCTGCCGTCACTTTCAAGTCGTTTTCAATCGCGAACAAGGGGGAAGACAAGAACTACGCTCTATGATAATGATGCAATGCGTCAGTACGTATTTCGTGTGGAAGAAGGGTAAATCAATGTCTCAAAACTCAATCGTTCTCGCCTATTCTGGTGGCCTCGACACAAGTTGCATCCTCAAGTGGCTTAAGCTCAAAGACTTTCGGGTTATCGCTTACGTTGCCGATGTGGGCCAAGATGAAGATTTCGACCAAGTCCGTAAAAACGCTGAAATTACCGGTGCCGACGAAGTAGTCGTCGTCGACTGCAAGCGTGAGTTCGTCGAGGACTATATTTTCCCGTCGATCTCTGGAAACGCACTCTATGAGAACCGTTACCTCCTCGGTACGTCTCTGGCCCGACCGATTATCGCCAAAAAGCAGGTCGAAGTTGCACGTGAGTATGGCGCAAATTACGTCAGCCATGGCGCGACCGGCAAAGGCAACGACCAAGTTCGCTTCGAGCTTGCCTACGCAGCTCTAGCCCCCGACCTTCAAGTCTATGCACCGTGGAAGGACCAGGAATTCCTCGACAAATTCCAAGGACGCGTCGACTTGATTAACTTCGCGGAAGAGCAGGGCATTACAATCCCTGTAACCCTGAAGAAGCCTTACAGCACCGACGAAAACCTCATGCATAAGAGCTACGAGTCGGGGATGCTTGAGGACCCGAATCACATCGCAGATACCGAGATTTTTACTGTCTGCGTCGATCCTACCGAAGCACCAGACCAGAAGGAATTTATCGAGATTGAGTTCAAAGATGGTCGTCCGATTCGGGTGAAGTCGCGCGAGACAGGTCGTGAAGAGACCGATGCTTTGGCCCTCTTCAACTTCCTGAACGACCTTGGACGCAAGCACGGTATCGGGCGCATCGATATCGTCGAAAACCGATTCGTTGGCATCAAGAGCCGCGGTATCTACGAGACACCAGGTGGAACCATCCTTTTCGTGGCCCACCAAGATATCGAAGGCATCGCCATGGATGCGGAAGTCCAACGACTTCGGGATATGCTTTCACCGAAGCTCGCACAGATCATTTACAATGGCTTTTGGTTCAGCCCGGAGATGGATTTCCTCATGGCCGCCATCAACAAGTCCCAAGAGCTCATCGACGGCACCGTTATCTTGAGCCTCTATAAGGGAAATGTCCTGGCGGTGGGCCGAACCTCAACGAGCTCGCTCTACGACCAAGACCTCTCCAGTATGGATATCGCGGGTGGCTTTGATCAGACCGACTCAGCCGGGTTTATCAAAATCAACTCACTACGACTCCGGGCGCACAACCTCATCGTTGGACAAGAGTAACCGAGAGCTTTCGCTCATTTCTGCTCTTCGGCTGACCTCTGCCGTTTCCTCACGCTCAACCAAGTGATAGGGAATTTCCCAGTTCATGCGGAAAGTGAGAGGATATTCCTTAGATGACGCGGTCAACTTCTGAACAAGAAGCCATGCTCTTTCTGAGCCAACGGCTCGACGACCTGCGTACTCTCGAAGCGAAGAAAAGCCAGGGTCAGCTCAGCGAGACCGACCTCCAAGAATGGCAAAATCTCTACAAGCTGGTCGTCCCACTCTATGGGCAGCGTCATCAACAGCTTATTGAGCAGCGCCGAGCACTGCGTATTCCCTACCGCCTCAAGCTCGACGTCGTGAATCAGTCAGGCGAAAACTTTCACGCAATGTCCGTCGACATCTCTAGCACCGGATTTGCGCTCACCTATATCGAGCGGATGAAAGCTGACGAACGCGTCCAGCTCAAGACAACGCTTCCTCCTCTGCATTGGTGGCAGCGTATTAAACCCCATGTCCTTGAGACTGCCGCAACGGTTCGCTGGAAGGATCGAGGAGCAAATCGGGTGGGTCTAGAAATCGCTCCTGATCACCCCCATGTGAAGCAAGAGCTTGAAGCGCTCATTTTTCAAGACATCAAGAAGCGACTGAATCGCGAACTGGTCCTCATTAGTTCACAGGTTCCCTTCCTCGATGAGGAAGACAATGACTAAATCTCATTGGCTCTTGGCTCTGATGCTGCTTCCAGGGTGCGCGCAGTACCAACCACTCTACCAGCCGCAGCCATCAGCGGAGGGCTCCCATAACCGAATCATGCTTACCCATGTGCAAGATGAGAGTGTGAGCGAATTGGGACGCCTCTTAAGCGAAGCACTTTCCCACCAATACGGTCCGCATGATTCTCCGAGCCATCTCCTCGAGGCGAATCTGAAAGATGTCACGATTGTCACCAGCCCGGTCCAACCGGGGCCCTCATCACTTCGTTCCTACAGCGTGAGAGCGCGCTTGGCTCTTTCATTGAGAGATATCGCTACGACACAGCAGTACCGAACGACTCTACGGGAAGAAGCCGATTTCCTCTTGGCAGACCGAGAATCTCAAGACCAAGTCCTCGAAACTGAACATAACCGTCAGAAAGCTCTCAATAAGCTCGCACATGCATTGACACTGCGCATCGAACGCTTCATCGCTCAAGAGCTAGCAAATACAGAATCAAACGACACCGTCATGGGAGATTCATCACAGTGAAGAGCCAATCTCTGCCACCTCTGAATCAAGAGACGGTCCTCACACTCCTGGGCGAGGATGAAGGTGCCCGGAAGAAAGCGCTCGACGCTGCCCTCGAGCAAATCGTCCCAACCGCGCGGGACTTCAACTTATCGGTCTACCGCGCAGACAAAGATGAGTGGCAAAATATCATTGCCACCTTGCATCAGAGTCCAATGATGTCAGCGCGCCGAGCAGTCGTGGTCGAGGCAATCGATAAGCTCAAAGTGAGCGAGGCCGATGCTCTACTTCGCTACCTTGAAAACCCGGTTCCATCATCACTTTTACTCATTGTCGGTACGAAGCTCGACGGCAAACGTAAATACGCGAAGGTTCTGAAGAAATCTGGTCCAGTGCTAGAGTTTGGTACACCTAAACCCTATCAATTGCCTCAGTGGCTTCAAGGCGAGGCCCGCACGCAAAATATCGACATTGATCACGCAACAGCCAGCCTTATTGTCGACTTGGTTGGACACCAGCCGGACTTGCTGCGCTCCACTCTAACCCTACTTCACACATACGTTGGAGATGATAACAGAATCACCCAAGCCGACGTCGAAGGGCTCCTAGCCAATACCCGTGAAGCGAGTGTCTTTGAGCTGGTAGATGCTGTATCAAAACGAAACCTCATCGCATCGATTCGCCTTTTACGAGCAGCACTCAGTCGAGGCGAGAGCCCCATCGCAATCCTAAGCCATCTGATTAGGCACTATAGGCAACTTGCAAAATGCCAAGCCCTTCTCCAATCAAATGTACCGCAGGGTGAATGGTCCAAACATATCGGTAACCTTCACCCATTCGTCTTAAAAAAGCTCCAAGAGCAGGCACGGTCCGTGTCACCCAACATAGTACTTGGCCAGCTCATGACGATGTACAGCTACGAAACTGAGCTTAAGCGGCGCTATCAAGAATCCGATTCAATCATTGAACACATCATCACAGGTCTCATTTAATTATGTGTCGAACCCTTCTTCTCCTCAGCTTGATCGCGACCTTATTAGGTGGCTGCAAAGAGTTTCCTGACGACCTTCCGCCCCCCAGCGATTCAGCTCCTGGCAAAATACTCCTCTTGGATTCGCTCACTCCACCCGATGCTCAAACGGGCTGGTGGCCTGATATCGGTGCCGACTCCAAAGACCACGTCCATGTTATCTATTGCGATGTCTACCACGGTGACCTCGTCTATGCGCATCGCAATACTAAAGGGGTCTGGAGCAAAGAGCGCGTCGATGTTGCGGGAGCGGTTGGTAAATACGCCAGCATGGCGGTTGCACCAACCGGCGAGATCCACGTCGCCTATTACGACCAGACTCAAAAATACCTCCGCTACGCAAAACGAAGTCTCGACGGCACCTGGATGAAGTCCAATATTGTTTGGGGTCTCGAAGTGGGAATGGCAAGCGAAACAGTTCTCGACCAAGAGGGAACGCCCCACATCTTTTACTACAGCCCAGCCGGATTTCTCGTTCACGCGACGCCAAACGCTAAAAACCCGACCAAATGGGATAAACACGAACTGCACGAAGCCCTGGGCGGATTCTCTGCACGCATCTCACCCATCGTCGATGGTGACACCATTTGGATTTCCTATCTCGATTGGAATTTCAGCGAAATAGCACTCTATCTCGGGAAGCTGCCGTTAAAAAATCCGAGAAAGTTTACGACCGAATTTATTACAAAAGCCAACAATCCTGGCTGGCAAAGCCAGCTTGGATTTATCGATGGGCAACCCCAAATATTAAGTACCTCAAGTCTCACCCGCCATCTTTACGTCCATCAGAAATCGCCAGAGGGCCTCTGGGTTAGCAAGCCTATCATTAAGAAGGTCATCTCATTCGAAGCGATGGTGCTCAACAATGCATGGCATATCTTTTACGAAGATGCAGATGTACCCATCGGAAAGTCAGGGGTGATGCGACTCTTGAGCGGTAAACCGAAGATGTGGAAGCATCAGTCGATTGACTTAAATGGGCCCAATGGCAACCACCTCGCTCTAAGCCAACACAAAGGCAAGGTCATTGCCGCTTATTATTCGCAGGCAGTGCGAGGGCTTAAGGTCTACGACGAGCTACTTTCACCAGAATTCCAACCTGTGCCACCGGCAGTACCCGTACCACTTCAAGATCTCTGACGTCCGAGCTCGAGACAGAGGCGCCGCCACTCTTGTGCGTCCCCTTCTTTCCAAGTTGGATGACCCCCAAAACGAAACGCCTCGTAGCGTCTCTCCAACTCTCGAAGTCCATCATTCAGATCATGAGAAGGTGCAAGTTCTCGTAGAACACGCTCAAGATAATACCGAAGCGTCTCACCGGGTCTCGATTCCACCCCGGAGTAGTGTTCTAGCTGCTGCCGTAAACTCCATCGCCGTCTCTTCCACCAGGCATGTGCGAATAAACCAATGAGTCCGAGTGCAAATATTCCAAGCACTGTGATCCCAACATGATGCCATTTCATTTGCCCAAACGAGAACTTGAAAGCTTCGCGCAAATCCTTGGACTCATTTGCGGCATCTCGAACTATCTCAACCTGCTCCTGCCAACCGAAATCAACGACATAATCATCCCAGAATCGCTGCATACGCTCTCGGAGCAATTGGAAACCGCTGAGCAGTTCCACACTTTGTGAGCCGGCCGGGGTCCCATCCGCGAGCTGCCAACCAAGGTCCGGCGACCACCATTCGACCCATGCATGCGCATGCCGTCCACTAAAGATTAGCGTTGACGTCGACGCATCCCAAGTACCGCCGGCAAAACCACCCACTACCCGAGCAGGGATACCATTCATCCGTAAAAGCAGAGTCAAACCCGCAGCGAAGAACTCGCAGTGACCCTGCCTTTCGCGAATCAAAAACGTATAGAGGCTATCCTCAGGTAGCTTGGGAATATCAAGTGAGTACTTAAATTCTTGCCGAAGCATTGTTTCAAAGTAGGATACCAGGGCCGACGATGATGTATCGACCAATCCATCGGTAGCGGCAAGGCGTCTGAGGTCAAGAGAGTCTCTCGCACCACTTGGAAGGTCCAAAAAGGGCGCGAGGTCTTCTGGAACCGTACCCGGCGTGGATGTAGAGGGACGCTTGGTTGGAACACCGAAGGAACCATCGACGGTATAACGGATCGAGCCGGTCACAACCCGGTTGACTATGGGTAGGCCTACACGACTTAGACCAAGGATTCGCAACACCCGAGACGGATTTGGGGTTCCCCCCTCCAAAACGCGGGCCCGACGCACAAGCCCCAGAGCGGGTAGCTGAACGCTGCCATGTGCCGCAAGTTGAACCGTATACCGATAGGTTTCTCCTGCCTCCCGACGACGCAAGACCTCCGAATCAGGTGGGTAGGCTTCGAGTGGCTCCGTCCTAAAGCCGCTCGATGTCAGAACCGGGTAATCTTCGAAGCGAAGGTAGAGTCCCGAACTGCCAGACTCGGGCGAGAGTCCAAGGACACGCGCAGCAACGATGTTATCACCTTCAAGCGCTAGCCGTCCTCCATCAAGGGATACCTCCTCCGGCAACCCCATCGTGCGTCCACTGTTGATACCAAAACTGTTCAACCCAATACGCGGAAAGAGAACAAAAAGCAGGCTACTTCCCAGAATGAGCCCCAGCGCCAAGACCGCAACACCCATCATATGGCGAGCCGGTAAAGCGACTTCACCACTCTGATCTGTACCGAGCTCGGTCAGTCCTCTGACCATTTGACGTCCAAGCAACGCCCAGCTCGCGAAAATCGCGTAAAAGATCAGAACGAAACCGAAGGACAGACCTAGGTTCAAAATCGTGGCAGTAAGCACCGCCAGAAGCGTCAATGCCAAGAGCTGTTGGTCGTGGTCTAAAGTCTCTGCACTCGCAAGACGCGCCAGGAGCAGAACCAAAATGGTCTGAGCCCCCGCGACGACCAAGCCGTCTACCCCCAACTGGACCACTACACTCGCCCCGAGGCCAAAGCCTCCAAGTCCAATCACAGTAGCCATGAACCCACTGATACTTTGGCCCAAGGCCCGTCGATAATTTAGGAAGAGGGCAACGGGCACAACCATAAACCAGACCGGATTAAGTGCGCCACTGAGGGTCACCGCAACCAGCGACATCGAGACGGCCCCGGTGAGACCAACCATGTACCATTTCCATGGGGTCATCAGATCGGTACTTCCCGAAAAACTTCAGAGAGATGATAGAGTCGTTCGGCTTGAGATCGAGGTTTAGCCGAACCGAAACAGAGAGCATTTCGAGTGGTCAACGCTCGATTCTCGACGTCGACAAACCCGAATTGCGCCAGTGCTAAATTAAGCTGCTGAAGGCCCCTATCACCGCGAAGCTCAAGAGCTCCCAAAACATCCAGCTCGAGGTGTACATCGACCTGGTGCTTTAAGAGCCTGGAAATCACCGAGTGCAGGTCACTGAGTTGAACCTCTAGGTCTTCATGCTGCAGCGGAGCCCATCGAAGCGAAACGGATAACCCACGGGCTTCTTCAAGCTCTTTACTCATCCAATTTTGATGGCGGGCGGTTGAGAGCCAATGAATCAAGCCAAGCGAGTCGCCTTGTCGATAAGGTCGAATGCCCCGGATATCCCCCCAAAGCCCCGCGCGCTCATCTTGAGCCAAGGCGCCTCGATCCCGGAGAAGATCAAGCTCAACTTCAACCTCTCGTCGACGCGGCCCAATCCAACTATAAAAACCACTTACCTTCCTGAAGCGCGTCTTCTCAAAAAACGCAAAAGGATAGGATGTGCGACTTTGAACTTCACAGAGGTGCCAGCGCCCCCGCTTGGGAAACTCGATATTAAAGTGAGCAGTCCGCTCTGCCTTGGGAGAAACTTCGACCCAAAATGGTCCCCAGCTGAGGAATTCGTCGCCATCATCGTGACGCCAAAGGCTGCCGACCTGGACGGCGTATGAATTCCAAAAGTCATTGTCATTACGCATCTCAATCTGAACCGAGACAGGTGACCCGACATACCCATCAATGACACGAATCCGCGTATGGTTTAGACCCCGAAGCGCGGCTTCGCTCAACACCCCTGAGAGCATCACCGCACTAAGCAGCATCCCCCAGACTAAAAAGAGAAGGTTGTTTCCTGTGTTGATAGCAGCAAGCCCCACACCGATCGTGATGCCGATAACCCAGCGCCCCTCCCGGGCGACTGTTAATTTACGTCCGGGCCCGCGAAGCCACCTTGACGCGAGACTTAGCATGGAGGTGAGAGTTCTTCGAAGAGCTGCTTCACGCACGAAGCAGCGCCGGTCCTTCCTCCTACCTCAACGGCCTTCATCACAAATCGGTGTTGCCACACCGGAACAGCCAAAGCCTGAAGGTCGTCTGGCGTCACGTAGTCGCGGGAATCAAGCCAAGCCCAAGCGCGCGCGACCATGAGCCAGGCGAGTCCACCACGGGTGCTGGCCCCTAAGTGAATATCCGGATGCACCCGCGATGCCCTCAAAAAATCGGACGCGTACCGAGCAACCTCAGCCGAGACCTTGACCTCCTCCACACTGCGTTGGAGCGCGACAACATCCACCGGACTCAGCTCTGCGCGTAGCTCGGCCAGCGCAGCTTGGGTGCGGGCCCCCTGAATCAGGAGCTCAGCTTCGTCCTCTTGGTTCGGGTACCCAAGCGATAGTGAGACCATGAACCGGTCGAGCTGAGACTCGGGCAGTGGATAGGTACCATGTTGCTCAAGTGGATTTTGGGTCGCGAGAACACAAAACGGGCGCGGCAGAGCGTGGGTTGTGCCATCGACACTCACGGTGCCCTCTTCCATCGCCTCAAGGAGTGCCGACTGCGTTCTTGGGGACGCACGGTTGAGCTCGTCAGCGAGGACCATTGACGTGAAGATGGGTCCCTGGCGAAAGGTTAGGGCATTGGTTTGCGGGTCTAAGACTAGGCCCCCAACAATATCCGCGGGTAGCAGGTCAGATGTAAATTGCACTCGGTGAAATGCCAGCCCTAGGACCGAAGACAACCCCCGAGCGAGACTGGTCTTTCCAACACCCGGAACATCCTCCAGGAGGATGTGTCCCCCCGCCAAGATCGATGCGATACAGAGCCGAATGACTTCTTCTTGGTCGCGGATCACATCCCCGAGCGACCCGATTGACTGAAGGACTGCGGGACGAAGCACACCTGCGTCGCGTATCTCCTGAACATCCGCCATCGACTTCTCTCTTTCGCTCAAAGAATCAGCCTCCCTACTGGCGAGAGGCCGCCGGTTTCTTTAATGTAGGCCCCATGACAACCCAAGACAAAGTATTTCTGATCGACGGAAGTGGCTACATCTTCCGAGCATATTACGGGATTCGTCCCCT
This sequence comes from Myxococcota bacterium, assembly GCA_036128675.1. Taxonomy (GTDB): domain Bacteria; phylum Myxococcota; class XYA12-FULL-58-9; order XYA12-FULL-58-9; family JABJBS01; genus JAYYQC01. The sequence goes on from JAYYQC010000037.1 coordinate 11,218, forward strand.
CTCCACGAGTACCGGCGTGCCAACCAACGCCGTCATCGGCTTTGCGCGTATGCTCGGAAAACTCCTCCGCTCCGAATCCCCAAGCCATATTGCGATCGCCTTCGACGCCAAAGAGAAGACCTTTCGCCATAAAATCTACGACCTCTACAAGGCCAATCGCGATGCCCCCCCGGAGGATCTTATCCCCCAATTCGACCTGATCCAGCGTCTGGTCGAAGCCATGGGGATCACCATGCTCAAGATCCCCGGTTACGAAGCCGACGATATCATCGCAACACTTGCTAAGCGGGCGGGCGAACAAGGGTTCGAGTCGGTTGTCGTCAGCGCCGATAAAGACCTCATGCAGATGCTTAAGCCCGGCGTGGCCATGATCGATCCCATGAAAGATATCCGGGTCGATGAAGCACGGGTGAACGAAAAGTTCGGCGTCAGCCCCGAGTACGTCATCGATGTCCTAGCGCTGGCTGGCGACACCAGCGACAATGTCCCCGGCGTACGCAAGGTAGGCGTGAAGACCGCAGCCAAGCTCGTCCATGAGTTTGGACATCTCGAGGAGATCATCGCGGGACTCAAGACAAAGGAAAAGCTGAAAGCCGCCGAGAAAAATGTCATCGCCGAAGAAGACATGGCCCGGCTCTCGCTCGAGCTTGTCACGCTGCATGAAGGCGTGCCCATGGATGTCGACTGTCATAGCCTCGCTTACAGCTCGCCCAATATGACAACGCTTGAGCCCTTCCTCGAAGAGATCGAGGCCCGAAACCTCCTGCGCGACCTACGTACCCATAAAGCTGCCGAAGCCCCCGCTGCATCGACATCCACCGAGGCAGCACCTGCAGAAGAATCACAACCGACGGACCAAACGCCCACCGAGTCTCGCGAATACAAGACCTTCTTCGCCCTGGACGAAGTTCGCGCGTTCTTAGATGCTCGCCCCGATGGCGCGACCCTCGTGTTTGATCTTGAGACAACCTCACTTAATGCCCACGAAGCTGAGCTGGTTGGTGTAGCGCTGAGCTATCAAGGTAGCGCTGCGGCCTATGTACCGGTCGCCCATCGTTATCTAGGCGTCCCCAAGCAGATTCCACGAGATGAACTCTTCAGCTTAATCGGACCAATCCTTGCCGACGAGACCATTCCCAAAGCAGGACAAAACATCAAGTACGATATCAATGTGCTCGCGAAGTACGAGATCGAGGTCAATGGCGTCGCCCAAGACTCCATGCTGCAAGCGTATGTTCTCGATGCCTCTCGGGGCTCTTTCAGTATGGATAGCCTCTCTAAAGAGCTCCTTCAGCATGAGCCGATCAGCTACAAATCTCTAACTGGGACCGGCAAATCTCAGATCGGATTCGATGAGGTCCCTGTCGACGCGGCTGCGAAATATGCCGCGGAGGATGCCGATATCACCGAACAGCTCTGTGATATCCAAGCGCCAAGACTCAAAGCGAGCGGCGTCGAGCATATTTATCAAGACGTAGAGCTTCCCTTGGTCTCGGTCCTCTCGCGCATGGAGTGTAAAGGCATTAAGATAGACAGTGCCGCTCTGAGCGAAATGTCGAAAGAGTTTCAGCACAAACTAAACGAAATAGAGGCCAAGTGCGAAGAGCTGATTGGTGAACGGATCAATCTCAACTCGCCCAAGCAATTGTCGCGCGTATTTTTTGAAGACCTCAAATACCCCGTCATTAAAAAGACAAAAACCGGCTATTCAACCGACCATGAAGTCCTCGAGACCTTGGCTCAAGATTACGAGCTTCCAAGGGTCATTCTCGACTTCCGGATGATATCAAAGCTCAAATCGACCTACGTCGATGCGCTGCCTAAGCTTGTGAATCAACGTACTGGTCGAGTTCACACGACTTTCAACCAAACTGGTACCGCGACTGGACGTCTCTCAAGTACCGAGCCAAACCTTCAGAATATCCCAATTCGGGGCGAGGAAGGAAAACGGATTCGAAAGGCGTTTATCGCGGAAGAAGGATGCACCTTAATCGCTGCCGACTATTCGCAAGTCGAGCTTCGGGTGATGGCACATCTCTGTGGAGACCCCTCGTTTATTGAAGCCTTCCAAAACGGCGAAGATATTCACTCGCGCACTGCGCGTGAGATCCTTACCGATGGCGCAGAGCCATCCAGTGATGACCGCAGAAAAGCCAAAGCAATCAACTTCGGTATCCTCTATGGCCTAAGCGAGTTTGGCTTAGCCAAGCAGCTCGACATCAGTCGAACCGAGGCCCGGGAATTCATCACCAAATACTTTGCGCGCTATCCAGGCATCCGGACCTACCTCGATGAGGCTATCGAGGGAGGCAAGGAGAACGGCTATGTCTCAACCATCTTGGGTCGACGTCGCGCTCTTCCAGATCTCACGAGCCGCAATGGCGCGGTTCGCCAAGCCGCGGAGCGCATTGCGATGAACACGCCCATTCAGGGAAGTGCCGCAGATATCATCAAGCTGGCGATGCTACGGGTCGACAAAGCGCTCCGCGAACGCAATCTCAAGAGTCGACTTCTTCTTCAAGTTCATGATGAGCTCGTCGTTGAGGCGACCAATGATGAACGCGACGAAGTGGTTGAACTCCTAAAATCAGAGATGGGCAAGGCAATGGATTTGAGCGTCCCTCTGGATGTTGATGTAGGTCAGGGACAAAACTGGGCGGAAGCCCATTAAGTAGCATGACAGATAACGCAGCACATATTCATCGATTGGAGCGCCGCCTTGAGGCACTTCGTCTTTGGGGAGAACGTGTCAGCTCGGAAGGCGGTCTTCGCAACCTCTTTCTCTCCTTTCTACCGAACCTCTCGGAGACGATGGAGGCTGAGCGCTCAACACTCTTTCTCTACGATGAAGATGCGCACCAGCTTTGGTCTCTTGCCGCGCAAGGGGCTACACTCCATCAGTTCGTGGTCCCCATTGGTAAAGGACTGGCCGGCAGCGTAGCTGAAACCAAAGAAGCCTTGCTGGTTGAAGACGCGTACGACGACCCACGCTTTGATTCAAGTCATGATAAGGCAAGCGGCTTTCGAACCAAATCAGTCATCGCACTACCTATTTCGGAACCGGATGGTACGCCCCTTGGCGTAATTCAGGTCTTGAATCGGCGGGATGGAACTGCGTTCAACCAGGACGACCTCGAGTTCTTAACGGATATGTCGCAGGCAATTGCTACCGCGATTGTCGTCGCAAAACGCGAAGAAGAAATCATCAAGCAAAATCGCCGACTCGACCGCGCCGTCGCCGAGATTGAAGCCCAGCGTTCGGAGCTCGACCTACTCGTTGAAATCGAACAAGCCAGTACTGAAGCTGTGAACCTTGAGCAGTTCTTTCAAAGCCTCTTGATGTCAACGGTCGCACGACTCGACTCTGAGCGTGCCTTTCTCGTCTTATCAAGCGAAGCCTCTCCAATTCTTTATCAATATGAACAAGGTAAAGAAGATTTCAGCTCTGACGTCTACCCCGAGCAATGTACATGGATGCGCACGCCTCCCGCCGAGCAATTTGTTTTCTCGGGTTCGGATGTCCTCCCAAATGAAGCTGTCGAGTTCTTTCGACACTTTCGGGATGGCCCACCCGGCGCGGTCTTGGCTTTCCCCATTAAGCGTCACGATGAGGATATTGGGACCTTAATTGTTATGAACCCTCGCCTTATCCGGGGCCGCACCACGGGGTATGAGGCGCCAGACTTATCCGTTTTCGAGACTGTCTCATCCCAGATCGGGAATGTCATGGAACGCCTGAGACTGCGGAACCAAAAGATGGAAACTCAACGTCTAGCTCAAGTCGGACAGATGTTTGCGGGTGTCGCCCATGATGTGCGTAACCCCATGACTGCAATCACTGGTTTTGCACAGCTGATGGCTATGTCAGATGACAAGGTGATGCGCGCCGATATGCTCAAAAAGGTTCAGGTCCAAGCGCGCTCGATTACCTCCATGCTTAATGATGTCATGACCTTTGCTAAAGGTGATAAGTCGCTCAACCTAGTCTCAGTCACACCTGCGGACCTTTGGTCACCCATCGTTGATCTGGTGATGCCGTTGGCGGAACCTCGGCGGATTAAACTCGCACTCGAATTTTCCGAGAGCGCGGTACTGGTCGATGACAACAAAGTCCGACGCATCATTTATAATCTCGTAAAGAATGCTCTGGAGGCCGCAGGTAGAAAACAGACGGTTAACGTATCAATGGACTCGCCTGAAGATGGAAGCCTGAAGATCACTGTTTCAGATGAAGCAGG
>JAYYQC010000038.1:0-2451 GCA_036128675.1 Myxococcota bacterium
CAGAACACCTCAACCAGTAAAACTTTCCTTCAATTCACGCGAAATGTCTCTCAGGTGAGTCTCTTCAAGTATGTCGATACAATGGCTTCGTCGCTTGGTGGCGAGTTAAGGCTTCTCGGAGATTTAGTACTCTCAGCCAAAGGCACCTTGTCTTACCTGAATTATGGTACACCAGTGGTGCAGGGAATCGACACCCGCTCAGACCTAAAGGTTAACTTCGACACCGTTGCTTCTTACTCGATCAACGCGGGATTAGTCTTTGCCTTCGTCAATCAACTCGAAATTCTCAGCACATCCTTTACTGCGCCAAACGGTGTGAACCCAACCTACACCGCCAATAGCACATTTCTTCGTATCGCGTTCCGATACTAAGTTCGGTGCCATCGTTTTACGGTAAGATTCGCACGACAAAGCATTAAGCGTTGATCCCCTCTCGCTTGGTTCGGCCTTGTTTTACAACTCTCCGCCTCACAAAGATCGAGCCATCGTCTCAGCAAACGATAACGTGAGAGCGCCACTTAGCCTTCAAGTCGGAGAGCAATCCAAAGAGAACGGGTTGGAACCATCTCAAGAGAGAGTCTAAAATCGTCGCCGGTTCTAACCTCCTCAAGAAGTTCGGTACCGGAGTTCAAGATATTTGTCAGTCGCATGTTGAGAAACAGGTTATGGTCTAAATACTGACCAACATTCCAATCAAGTGCTGTATCGAGAGTCATATGGAAGGTGAAACGAGGGACGGGATCACCGCGGCCAACAGCCATAACGGCAACCGGTCCCTGTGATAGTGACTCCTCCACCCAGATGCGCGTGAACGGTTGTCCATCCCGGTACCGACCGGTGAGAAACCAGTTTAACGCATCGCTAAATCTGTAACGAACGTCGATGTTCACCCCAAAAGCACGGCAGGCATCGGAGCGCCCATCCGAATTAACCTGGGCATTGGGATCCGCGCTCGCTGCATCGACAATTCCGACGTCATTGCGATCCGAAAAAATACCAAAAGGCGTCTCAGCCAAACTCAGATAGGCGGTACTTGTCACACGCCACATCCAAGGATTGGTTGGCTCATCATAGCCAAACTCTAAGCTCATTCCCCAAAACTGAGCGAGTGCTTCGGTTTTGACCAATTCGTAATATTCATTACCAGCTGGGCCAGTCCGGTCATACACTGTCAGAACTTGTCCACCAGAATCGAGCTGTCCATCTTCACCTAGACCGTCGCCACCTGGTTCGACAATTTCCCTAGGCTCAAATTGAGCCATCGTAGCCTCATCGTATGAAACTTTCGGCTGCCCGATGAGGAGATTCGCTGTACCCTGCCAAAACCAAAAATAACCAGGCTCGTCATTCTCACCGATCCCTAGAGTCCAAGTCAGATGATGCGGCATCCAATAACCAAGTCTCTCCCGATGATATGCGCCTCCAAAGCGCCGCAGAGTTGCGTCACCCTCATCAATAGCAGCGGCGAGGTCTCCATCGTCCACCCAGCGATAAACCTCGCCAGAGGGCGAACCAACATCGAGGAATTCGACAAGGCTTTTGCTGGCTCTTTGAGGTGTCATCCCAAGACCGACTGCAAGGCTTAGCGAATCGCTGAGCTTCGCCTCAAAGTTCGCTCCAAGCTGAAAGCCGAGAGCATACCAAGAGAGTTCGGTCCCCCGCTGGGCCCATTGCCCAGTTGTACCGACGAGAAACTGAAGGCTACGATTCTCCCCCGCCAGTCCCCAGCGTTCTTCGACACTTAGGTAACCTTGCTCTCCTTCCAATTGACCGCCTTGATCAAGCGCGGCGAAGGATACCCCGCGAGTGGCAGCACCGTTATCCCAAACAACCGGGTCTATGATGCCATCATCCAAGTCGAACGCTTGCTCCCACACCCGCTCACCAAACTCGATTTCCAGCTGGCCAGGTTGGCCCCAGACTTCGTGGTCCAGCTCAAAGCTCGAAGTTATCGAGAGGCCCCTTTGGCGTCCGGCAGCTTGGCGACGCTGCATTTGAGTCCACTCGTCAGCCAGATCACGAGGCGGCAACGCGCTTGAACGGCTATCCTCCTTTTCACTTAACGCGAGCCCAACACTCCATCGATAATCGGCCGTGGTAGGCTGACTCACAATGAATGCGAGATCAGAACGAGTCATTTCTGAGGTTTCGTCGACGCTAAATCTATACTCCGCACCTGATTGCGGACGAGACATCTGACGCCCGAGAGCTCTCAATGTCACGCCAGTATCTCGGTGTTCTAAAAGCAGATCTCCTTGGGCTTCCCAAGCACTCTCTTTGACCAGTTCACTTTGCGCATCTAGCAACGTCGGAAATTGTCGATTGCTCTGGTTTAACTCCACACCGAGTTCCGCATTCCAGAGTGGTTGCTGAATGCCCTCCTTCATTACAACGCGATAACCTGAGTTTTCTTGGCGCCGGGGCGTATTCGTAGGAAGTGCTGGCTCTCGG
>JAYYQC010000039.1:0-2956 GCA_036128675.1 Myxococcota bacterium
CACCAGCCCGCCGGGGACCAACCCGCTGCAATCGAAGAGCTTCAAGAGGGCCTAAGCCAAAAGAAGTCGAAGCAAACCCTACTCGGAGTAACCGGCTCGGGAAAAACGTTTACGGCTGCAAATGTGATCGCTGACCTGAAGCTACCCACATTGGTGATGGCGCCGAATAAAACCCTGGCCGCCCAACTCTTCGACGAATTTCGGAGTCTATTTCCAAATAACGCGGTCGAGTATTTTGTGTCTTACTACGACTACTATCAGCCCGAAGCCTACGTTCCATCGACGGACACGTTTATCGATAAGGATAGTACGATAAATGACGCGATCGACCGCATGCGTCACTCTGCTACTCAGGCGCTTTTCGAACGAGATGACGTCATTATTGTATCATCGGTTTCATGTATTTACGGACTGGGCTCTGCCGAAGCTTATGGAGAAATGAGTGTTCGCTTTGGAGTGGGCGAAGAAATCGATCGTGACGATTTCCTCAGAAAGCTGATCAAGATTCAATTCGAACGAAACGATGTAGACTTTCACCGTGGCACCTTTCGAGTTCGTGGCGATACCGTCGATATCTTCCCCGCGCACCAACAGGAGCAAGCATACCGCGTCGAGTTCTTCGGAGATGAGATTGAGACCATTACCGTCATTGACCCACTTCGCGGACAAGAAATCCGACCGGCCCATAAGTGCACGCTTTTTCCTACATCTCATTATGTCGTGTCCGACGCGGCGAGAGACAAAGCGATGGAGTCGATCCGTGATGAGCTTCAGGTTCAACTCCAAAGCCTCAACAAAGCAGGAAAGCTGGTTGAAGCGCAACGCCTCGAGCAACGGACACTCTTTGATCTCGAAATGATGCAAGAGATGGGGTTCTGTAACGGAATTGAGAATTACTCGAGACACTTGACCGGGAGAGCCCCGGGGCAGCCCCCTCCGACACTTATCGATTACTTCCCTGAGGAATTTCTACTGATCATTGACGAAAGTCATCAAACTGTACCGCAAATCGGTGGCATGTACCGAGGCGACCGTTCGCGCAAGGAAACATTGGTGGAGTTTGGTTTTCGATTGCCCTCTGCGCTCGACAATCGTCCCTTACGTTTTGATGAGTTTCGGACGCTCAACGACCGGGTGCTTTTCGTCAGTGCGACGCCTGGTGACTACGAACTAGAACAAACAGCCGGTGTCGTGGTTGAGCAGATCATCCGTCCGACCGGACTTATCGACCCACTCTTAGAAATCGCTCCAGCAAAAAATCAGGTCGACCATCTTCTTGAGGAGATCCGAGGACCGATAGCAAAAGGCCAGCGAGTTCTCGTGACCACACTCACCAAGCGAATGGCGGAAGACCTCACAGATTACTTTGCCGACCTAGGCATCCGCGTGCGCTACCTACACTCCGACATCGATACACTTGACCGGATTGAACTGTTGAAAGCACTTCGTCTCGGAGAGTTTGATGTCTTGGTTGGCATCAATCTTTTGCGCGAAGGGTTGGACCTACCTGAAGTCGCGTTAGTCGCAATTCTAGATGCGGATAAAGAGGGATTCCTGAGATCAGAACGCTCGCTCATACAAACCATCGGAAGGGCTGCTCGAAACGTCGAAGGGCGGGTGTTACTTTACCCCGATAAAAAGACGCGCTCGATCGAAGCCGCTGTATCCGAGACCGAGAGGCGCCGAAAACGACAATTACAATATAATGAGGAGCATAGCATTATACCAAAGACAGTCAGCCGCTCGATCGGGAATTCCTACTTTGATAAATTCAAAGCTCCGGAGGCTGTTGAAGAACTTGACGAACACCTAGACCGAAAGTCCGGAGAATCTATTCAACAAGCCATCAAGCGATTGAAAGGCGAAATGAAAGACTATGCCAACCGACTCGAGTTCGAAGAAGCGGCGAAGATTCGTGATCGAATTCATCAACTCGAACAAGACCATTTAAAGATCGCATGATGTCAGAAAGTCCATTGCATCGATACGTTCAGCAGGCTCCTGAAAGTCCGGGCGTCTATCAAATGTTCGATCATCAAGATCGCATACTTTACGTCGGTAAAGCGAAGAACCTTAAAGCTCGGCTTCGAAGCTACGCTAATCAAAGTGATGCGCGACCTTTTGTTCGACATCTGCCCAGGCTGCTCGCACGTGTAGAATTTTTGGTCACGAATAACGATAAAGAAGCAATCCTAGCAGAGAACGATTTAATCAAGGCCCACAAGCCGAAATTCAACATCAAGTTGGTTGATGATAAGCGTCACCTCTGTCTTCGACTCGATACACGGAAAACCTACCCCCGTCTCGAGGTTGTCCGAAACAAGGGCGGTGATCGCGCTCAATATTTTGGTCCCTATGACTCCGCCTCAACACTTCGACATACTCTTCAGATAGTAAACAAACACTTTCAATTGAGAACCTGCAGCGACCATGTTTTACGCACCCGAAAAACTCCCTGCCTCCAGTATCAGATCAAGCGATGCCCCGCCCCATGCGTCTATGAACTCGAAGATGGAAGCTACTCGAAGTCAGTGGAGCACGTTCGACAGTTCCTCAACGGAGACTTCGATTCATTAAAAACGGTCTTGGTCGATCAAATGATGACATTTTCCGAGGAGCTCAGATTCGAGGATGCGGCGCGAATCCGGGATCAAATCCAATCGGTTGATCAAGTTCTTCAGCGTCAGAACGTCGCTCACCGCGAATCAATTTCCTGGGACGTCATCGGACTGGCATGGGCACCAGAGAGGGCCGTAATCTGCCTCATTCAGATGCGTCGGGGCAGGATCGTTCGGGCATTACCGACCACGTTAGAACACGGCGGTGCCACCGAAGACGAAGTACTCACCACATTTTTAACGCAGCATTACAGGGGCTCAACAGATATCCCGCGCGACGTACTTCTTCCTATCGAATTGGATTGGCGAGAGGCCCTCGAAGATTTTCTCAACGAGAT
>JAYYQC010000040.1:0-8972 GCA_036128675.1 Myxococcota bacterium
ATCGGAGAATTGGCGTGGGTGAGGGACTCCTCGGGGCCGTGGTCAAGAAAGCCGAACCCATTGTCCTGTCAGACATGAGGGCCGGGCACCCAGGTATCGTTTACTATGATCGTCCGACCCCGGTGAAACATTTTGTAGGGATTCCACTTCTCGATGCGGGTGTCTGTCGCGGCGTTTTGGTTGCAGATCGAGTCATCGAGCGTTCTTTCGATGATAAAGATGTTGCTTTGTTGACGGAAATCGCACTGCAGACCATGCGTGTCGTAGAAGTCGAACGTCTTTTTTCGGAACTCGACCGAGAAAAGTATCAAAAAGAGCGCTTCTACCAAGCCTCGCGTGACTTTAATAGCGCGCTGAACATCGAGGATGTTGGTCGCGTGGCGGTCGAGGCGGCAAAGCGCGTATCCGGACTTGAGTTTGCAGCGATTGCTGTCTCAAGTGAAGAAGATGACATGATGAAGGTCGTCGCGGCCCTTAATAATGATGAAGCCCAGGCAAAAGAGTTACTCGGGCGGGTGTTTGATGGACGACAAGGTCTCGTCGGGGCTTCGATCAAAGCACGTCATCCACTCCCACATGGTTCGGCAATGACCCGCCAGCAGCACGTCTTTGAGGCATCGATTGATCTAGCGCTTAAGACTGTGAAGGTATTCCCGTTGATTTGGGGAGATTTTGCGGTTGGGGCGCTTGTTGTTGGCTCTGCTCAAGAGCGTAATATCGCGCTTGGAACCTTTGATATGGTCAGCGTCATTGGCGATCACGCTGCTACCGCCATTGCAAACGCGCAGATGTATGAGCGTATGGAAATGCTCGCGACTACCGATGGTCTGACCGCGATGACCAATCATCGGACATTTCAGGAGCGATTCGATGAGTTGATCAAGGCGTCGGATCGATATGGTCGACAGGTGACCTTGGTTTTGTGCGATATTGACCACTTCAAGAGTATCAACGACACGTACGGTCATCCGGTGGGTGATATCGTTCTGAAACGGGTCGCACAGATCTTGAAATCTTCATCCCGTGAGACAGATGTTGTCGCTCGGTATGGTGGTGAAGAATTTGCTATCCTCATGGATGAAACAGATGGACAGGGCGCTCTTCAGATTGCTGAGCGAGTGCGGCAAAATATCATGGCCGAAGTGTTTCATAGTGAACAAGGACCGTTTCAGTGCACGATGTCATTGGGGGTCGCCACGTACCCTAATGATGGTAAAAAGAAAGAACTTGTGATCGTGGCAGCAGACGAAGCACTCTACCATGCGAAGCGCTCAGGCCGTAACCAATCGGTCAGAGCAGGTACATTTAAAAGTTAGTTTTACTCTTTCAGGACTGGTTAAATTGTCAAATCCTACTGCACCCAAAGCATTTGTCTTAGACACCAACGTACTTCTTCATGACCCTAATGCGATTAGTCATTTCGCAGAGAATGATGTCATTGTACCAATCTATGTTCTCGAGGAAATCGATACCTTTAAGAAGGATTTAAGCGAGCTTGGCCGAAACGCTCGGCAAGTAGCGAGGCAACTCGATGACCTGAAGGATGAGGGCTCACTAAGCGAGGGAATTGAGCTTGAGAACGGTGGTCGGCTTAAAGTAGTCGTCACGCAAAAGGAATTACCTAAAGGGTACCAGGCGCGTAACTCAACCGATAACTTGATTATCGCGACGGCCCTCGACGTCCGTGAGTCAGGCAGTCATCGTGCTGTTATCTTTGTCTCAAAAGACGTCAACCTCCGTATTCGCGCGAAAGCTCTAGGCCTCAGTGTCGCGGATTATGATGCAGATAAGCAGGAAGTCAGTGAGCTTTATTCTGGAACCTGCGAGATCATGGTCAGCGGTGAGGATGTCGATCGCTTTTATCAGGAGCAAGAGGTCAAGCTTGATGATCAGGAGCTAGCGCCGCACCAATTTGTTTTGATGCGAGATGAAGCACATCATACCCACAGTGCTCTAGGTCGCTACGATGAGGACACCCAGACCATCAAGCCAGTTCTACATTTGAAAGATGGTATGTGGTCGGTTCGGCCACGTAACCGCGAGCAATCATTTGCGGCGGATGTCTTGATGAATGACAATATCAAGCTTGTAACCCTCTGCGGGAAAGCGGGCACTGGTAAGACACTTCTGGCGATTGCGGCCGGCCTTCAAAAGGTGAGTGAAGAGCAGGAGTATCAGCGACTCCTCATCTCCCGACCGATTTTCCCACTTGGCCGCGATATTGGTTATCTGCCTGGCGACGTCGAGGAAAAGTTAACACCGTGGATGCAGCCTATCTTCGATAATATCGAGTTCTTGATGGGACTCTCGCGCAACGACCGAATGCAAGGCAGGGGTTACCATGAGCTCATGGACCTCGGTATCCTTGAGATCGAGCCACTTACCTATATTCGGGGCCGAAGTATTCCGAATCAGTTCATGGTCGTCGATGAGGCGCAGAACCTGACGCCACACGAGGTAAAAACGATTTTGAGTCGGGCCGGGGATAATACAAAGATCATCCTCACCGGTGACCCTTACCAGATCGATAATCCGTACGTTGATGCGATGAGCAACGGACTGGTCCACGCCGTGAAGAGATTTCGAGATACGCGTATCGCGGCGCATGTGACCTTGAGCAAAGGTGAACGCTCTGAGCTCGCAGAACTCGCAACAAATCTCCTCTAGAGGTCGCGAGAATAGGCCCGCATGAGCGGAGAACCTTGACGGCGTCCCATCCACGGTTTAGACCGGCCTAGACTCGATTTACATCTGGAGGCTGATGCTATGAATAAACTACCTGACGAGCTGCTCTTTGATATCCGTTTGGTTGAGCGACATATCGAAAAAGGTATGACCACCCGTGAGGATTACGAGCGCTATTTGGAGTCTCTGGGTGATAGCAACGAGCTTGGCGAGACTGTAAAAATCGAATATCCGGCAGCTCCTGGCCAAGAGTAAACATCTGGCGTTTCGCCCCTTGATTCCAGCGACCGCGCTCAATCCCTCTGCTTGCGACTTGCTGCTACCCTCTTATGTTGAGGATAGTAGACCGATGCAGGAGAGGGACCTATGCGACAAGACGAACTAACGACACGAGCGGCGGCCGCTCTATCTGCCGCGGAGCGGCTAGCTCGACAGGCTTCACATCAGGCCGTCGAGGTTCCCCATGTTGGCCTTGCTTTGATCAGTGAAAACGATGGCCTTGTAGGTCCTTTGCTCGCAAAGCTCGGCGTAGGCTCCTCGGCTGTGAGCGGAGTCTTCGAAGACATTTTGAAATCCTATCCTCGGGTTGAAGGTGGGCAGATCTATGCTGGCACCGGACTTCAGCGATTGCTTGAGCATGCGCGGCAAGAAGCCGCAGCGATGCAAGATGAGTACGTCTCTACTGAGCACTTTTTTTTAGGTCTCGTTCAGATAGGTGGTCCAGTGAGTGATGGTCTAGCGAAGCTTGGCATCACCCGGGAATCGGTTCTCGAAGCTCTTCAAGGTTTGAGAGGTTCTCAGCGGGTCACAGACCAAGAGCCTGAAGCAAAGTTTCAAGCCCTTAAGCGCTACGGTCGAGATCTCACTCAGCTTGCCCGCCAAGGAAAAATAGATCCAGTTGTCGGACGTGACGAAGAGATCCGAAGGGTAGTCCAGGTCCTATCTCGGCGCACCAAAAACAATCCAGTTCTGATTGGTCATCCTGGCGTTGGCAAGACTGCCATCGCCGAAGGGCTCGCGATGCGTATGGTCAATGGGGATGTCCCGATGAATATGAGGGATAAAGAACTGATTTCGCTGGATCTAGGCGCTCTCGTTGCCGGTGCAAAATTTCGAGGTGAATTTGAAGACCGACTTAAAGCGGTTCTCAAAGAAGTGAGTAGCTCCGAAGGACGAGTGGTGTTGTTCATCGATGAACTTCATACGCTCGTCGGGGCAGGAGCGGCGGAAGGTGCGATGGATGCTTCTAATATGCTGAAGCCCGCGTTGGCTCGGGGTGAGCTTCACTGCATCGGTGCGACGACGCTTGATGAATATCGCAAATATATTGAAAAGGACGCGGCACTCGAACGTCGATTCGCTCAGGTACAGGTTGATGAGCCCAGTGTTACCGACACAGTCAGCATTTTGCGAGGACTCAAAGAGCGGTACGAGATTCATCATGGTGTTCGAATTCGAGATGCAGCTCTCGTTGCGGCCGCAACTCTATCACATCGTTATATCTCCGAGCGTTTCCTCCCGGACAAGGCAATTGATTTGGTCGATGAGGCGGCAAGCTTTTTACGGATGCAGATCGATTCTCTACCGGTGGAACTAGATGAACTGGAACGCAAAATGACGCATCTTGAGATGGAACGTCAGTCTCTTTTGCGCGAAGCGCGTGATTCGGATCAAGAGCGGCTAAGCTCAATCGAGTCTGAGTTAGGTGAGTTCCGTAGTAACGCAGAGGCGTATCGCGAAAGATGGAGGGCGGAAGTGGAGACCATTCAGGCCCTGCGAAGCCTTAAAGAGAGTCTCGAAGATACCAAGCATGCTCAGTTAGAGGCCGAGCGTGGGGGTAATCTAGAGAAAGCGGCCGAACTAAAGTACGGTCGATTACCGGAACTCGAAAAGGAAATAGCGACCTTACAAGCCCGTTTGGAAGCCGATGACCGTCTTCTAGATGAAGAGGTTACCGAGGACGCCATCGCTTCTACCCTGGCAAAGTGGACGGGGATCCCGGTCGCGAAGCTACTTGCCGCCGAGACCGCAAAGCTCGTTGAACTCGAAGACCTCCTGCGGCAGCGTGTGGTGGGACAGGACGACGCGCTCTCGATCGTGTCGCATGCGATTCGACGCAGCCGTTCCGGTCTAGCCGATCCGACTCAGCCAGTTGGAACGTTTCTTTTCATGGGACCAACTGGGGTTGGAAAGACAGAGACAGCGAAGGCTTTGGCGGAGATTCTTTTCGATGACGAGGCTGCGCTGATCCGAATCGATATGAGTGAATACATGGAACGGCATGCGGTCGCTCGACTGATCGGGGCACCTCCTGGCTACGTTGGATTCGATGAGGGAGGGCAGTTGACGGAAGCTGTCCGAAGGAAGCCCTATTCGGTGATTCTTCTCGATGAAGTCGAAAAGGCGCACCCCGATGTATTCAATCTTCTACTCCAGGTGCTTGATGATGGCCGGCTAACCGACAGCCAAGGTCGAACCGTCGACTTTCGAAATGCGCTTGTGATTATGACTTCAAATGTTGGGAGTGACGTGATCCAAAACTGGTCGCACCGTGATCCCTCCCATAGCCGGCAGCTCGCTGAAGAGTCGTTGCGCGTCACCTTTCGTCCCGAATTCCTCAATCGTATCGATGACATCGTGTGCTTCGGCCCGTTGGCAGAGGCCCAGCTGGCCAGAGTCTTGGAGATTCAGCTTGCGGCGCTTAGGGGCAGGCTCTTAGAGCGCGGTATAGAGTTGCTTCTCGATGCGGATGCGATCATCGAACTTACCCGAGAGGGATATGATCCCGTTTATGGAGCGCGACCCATGAAACGGGTAGTTCAGCGTCGTCTAGAAAACCCCCTCGCAACCGCTATCCTCGATGGACACTTGGTGTCCGGGGATGTGGTAGAGATTGGACTGGTGGATGAAGCGATTGTTCTTCGAAAAGTCGTCGGAACAGACCGGCGTCCGATTGATTCAGTAGTGCATTAGATCGAGCGAGATCTGGATTCAGAGTCGCGTTACTGCCACAATACTCAGAGCATCGAATGCCACGGTGTCGGCGTTTAATTTATCTGAGGAGTGGACGGTTCATGGCGGCTAGGTTTTTTGGGCAATACCTCGTGGAAGAAGAGGCAATTACCTCCGAGCAACTGCGCGAGGCCTTGGACCTGATGGACGCAGATTACGAGAAACTCGGCGAACTCGCAGTCAAGCAAGGGTACCTAAGTGACGCAGAGGTCACTCGCCTTCACCGTGAGCAGCGTTATGTCGACCTTCCTTTTGGGGCGCTTGCGGTTAAGCGAGGGGCGCTCACGGAAGACCAAGTAGACTCTTTGCTGACAATTCAGCGTGCTTCGCGTCTTCGGATCGGGGACGCGCTCAGCAAGTTGGGATTCCTCACCGATGACGAGATCGAAGCCCGTTTTAAGTCTTTTAAATTTGAACAGGATTCCGCGGTCGGCCGGAGCCGAATGCTGCCGGCAGAACTCGCGGGTTCTAAGTTGGCCGAGTTCCTCGTTGGCTTTTTCCCGAAGATCACTCAGCGTATGTCGGATATTCGGCTGAAGCTCGTAGAAGGTTGCTCGGTAGGAGAGCGTCACATGAGGGAGAATACTGCTTCGGTGATGATCTCTGGAGATGAGTCTCTCCTTTTGACTCTCAGTGTTGATGATGAGTTTGCTGAGAAGTTGATGTGGGGCCTGCTCGGTGGCGAGCTTGGACCTGATGATGAGCGACCAACCCATGAGGACACGCTGGGAGAGTACGTGAGCATTGTCTCGGGCAACTCATTGATGGCGTTACAAGAAGAAGGGGTTCATGGCCGAATTGCACCGCCATCTTACGACCCTACTCCACCTGAAGGTGGGGTCGCATTTGTTCTTGTCTCAACTATTGGTTCTGGAACACTTGTGATGACGCCGATGCCGGCTTCCGAGTCTTAAAGCTTCACCCGTCGAAGGCTTAACCATGCAGGCAGCACGAGCAGGCTGCTGCCCAGTGTACTCAAGATTGCTAAAACCATGAGGAAGCCCAGGCTCTTCATGGCGCCATTATCGGCCACTGTAAGGCCAGCGAATCCAACCATTGTGGTAAGAGCTGCAAAGAGAACCGCTCGGCCAGTTCCTAAGATTACAATGGAAAGAGATGCCTGCGTGTGAAGTCGTTCTTCTTCCCGTACTCGATGCATTATGTGGACTGAGGTATCAACACCGATTCCCAGAATGAGCGGCAGAACAACTATATTCGCGACGTTTAGTTCCAACCCAAATACCTGCATTCCTACAAACATCCAGCACCAGCCCATCATCAACGGTAGAAGACAGGTTAGGGCATCCCGAAGTGAACGGAAGTCGAACCAAAGTAGGGCAATCACAAGCAGAGAAGCGATAAGTGCACCAAGCTGGAATCCAGAGATTACCATTTTACTATGCTCGTAGAGCATGGTCGCAAAACCTGCAATCTGCGGTGCCTTCAGCTTCACCTCTTCGATAAAGCGCGCCGCGCTGGCACCTTGCCAAATGTCTTCTTGAGGTGTCACTACGAGGGCAACACTCTCTAGGTCTTTCGATTGGTAGCGGTGCGCGAGATGGTTGGGTGGCGTAACACCATGTCAATCCCCAGTGTTGTTGAGTTTCTGAAGTGGTTCGAGTGCTCGGCGAAGATAGCTTTCAGTATGTTGGCTTAAGACCTGTAAGCTTGCTGCATAGTCCGCTTGTCGAGAGCGAACGTTTTTCAGTCTAGCGTTAAGCGCCTGCTCGAGCTCTTTCCATTGGGTTTGAGTGTCCGGAGCAAGCCTGGAAGCAAGTAGTGAACCAAAACGCGCTGATTTGATGAGTTGAGAAATTGTCGTCTCGTAAAGCTCGACGTTCGAGAAGCTCGGGATTGGTTTTAAAGGGATGTCCGTTGGAGCCTGGAACTTTTCGAAAAATTTCTTCAAGGTCGAGATACGCTCAGGTGTCGGCTCGAAATAAAAATCGTGCAATCCGGAGACTGACGCGACGGTTTTGAGCGTTTTGAGTTGCTGGCTCAGTCGACGTCCTTCCTCTATTGAGGAAACCTCTACCGTTGCTTGGTTAACACCACTTGACTTGCTTTCTTCGAATTTAGCCAAGAGTCGGGCGCTCTCGGTATCCTTGGGGACGAAGTCGAGGTAGCGATAATGGAAGCCAAGATCCTTAAACACCGTGATGCCGGCAATGCTAAGTATGAGCCCAAGTCCTAGAATGACTTTGGGGTTTCGGACTACAAACTCCGTGTACTTGGTGAGAATTTTTGAGAACCAGGTAGTCTCGTTTAGAGATGGTCGACCAGGTAGAAGTACTTGGGCGGCGGGCAGTAGGGTAAACGTCGTAGCCAGCATCAAGATGAGACCAAGTGCGGTGATGATGCCAAGCTCAGCGAATGCTGTGAATTCAGAACGGGCAAGTGTCAGAAAACAGAGAGTCGTGGTGAGCGTTCCGGTGATAATACCACGGCCGGCATTGATTTGAGCATCTGAGATTGCGGCTTTCACGGACTGGCCATCTTGTTGCGATTCGCGCACCCTGCTTAGCCAATGCACTGGGAGGTCGATTCCAAGTCCAAGTAAAATCGAAATGAAGCTCGATGTGATTAGATTGAGCCCACCGAAATGCATCTGGGTGCCGCTCAGTGTAAGGATGACACCGAGTCCGAGGGGGATGAAAGCGATAAGGATGGTACCGACTGAGCGAAATCCGAGCCTTAAGAGGCAGAGGATACCCAAGGTCGTTGCGTCGCTGGATTGCCAAAGTCCGCGTTCAATTGAGCGGTATTCATCGACGTTTAGGGCAGGTATTCCGGTGACCCCTAAAGAAACATCTTTATAACTCTTTTCATAAACCTGGGTGAGCACCCCACGGATGGCCTGAATAGTTGGGCGAAACGACTCTATCTCATCGGATTCGAATTCGATGAGTAAGGGAGCGAGAAGGGCTTGCCCATCCGGGGAGGTCAGGAAGCCGGCGCGATCGATACCCTCAGGGGGAGAGTCTAGAAGATCCGAAAATGGGTCTTCCCCACGGCTATGGGCTTCCAATGCACGGCTTCCCCCTTCCAATGCGCTTAGAAGTTGATACGCACTCTCGAGCTTTTCACGAGCCTGGTCGGGGTCAAAGAGGCTCAGCTGGGTTTGCATGACTGCGGTCCGTGCTCTTCTGGCCACGAACGGGAACCACGCTTCCCAGCCTTCACTCACAAATGAATCCATCGATTCGATATCTTCGGTCGCTTCGATGAGCCCGCCGGTCAGGTCCCAGCTCTGGGATAGGGCGATCGGAGCGAGC
>JAYYQC010000041.1:0-10656 GCA_036128675.1 Myxococcota bacterium
CTCCCTTCGAGCACCATGATTCACGCCATCACGCGGGGCAACGACACACCCTGGATGCTTTTGGTCGGTGCTCGAATTAGCGACCAGTCTCACCTTGAGAAGCCTTCATCAAGACAGCAAACTGGGATTGATAATGATTCCAATTTTGAGCATCGGGATCTGACTCAGACCAGTGGGACGAATGACCATGCAGTCAATTGAATTTCTTCAGCGCGATCGAGCAACCATCGAAGTGAGGTCGTATCACCCGATACCGGGCGAGGGCGGGTCTCAATCCAAGGCCAGCTTAGATGTCTACACCTTCATCCCTATAAGCTTCGGCGCGAGTCCTCTCTCAACCAGCTCGCAAGAGATAGCCAAACATTACCAGAGCCTTTACAGGATCAACTTTCCTAAAGTGCGACTTGAAACGTTACTCAACCTGAGTACTGACGGAAGTCCACTCAAGCAGCTCAGCGACTACATTTGTGCTTTACCAGGGGGCCTACATGAATATGCCGGTGCAGACCTCTCATCCTTGACCCGGTTTTGTGGCGCGGAACTTGTGGAGGCTGTCTTTCGCGACTGCCAAAACATCGAAGACAAGCTCAACGACCCACCCAGCTTATCGAAAAGCAACACCGAGCTTGAGTTGCTCTGCAAACGGGTTGTTAAATCGACCAATCTGCTCAAAGAACTCGAGAGAAAAAGTGCTTGCTTCCAATACAGTCTACCGACTGGCTTTTACGACACCTTGTGTGTCGTCGGAGAGTATTTCTCGGTCACCGCAAGCGAGCAGCTATCCGCGCTGGCGCAAAGCGAATCAATCAACCGCCTCAATCCCCAAGCGCAGGAAACCCTTCGAGAAGTCATCGGACGAACTGTCCAAAAAATTATGCGCGTCTACCGGCTCTTACCGCTCGAAACGCTTGAAACGAGAGACCAAGAATACCTTACCTACCGAACAAATCGTCTTAAAAAGGAGGTCCAGAGAACGCTCTATCTTGAACCAGAGAGCAATGAGCGCGTCGAGCTTATCTCCAATAGCGCTGCGATGGTAGCCGCAGGCCTCGCGGCCCTATGGGCAACGACTGCCCAAATACCGCTCCTATCTGGACATTTCGGCGAGACCACGAGCGCGCTATTCTTCGCCGTCGCAATTGGTGCGTATATCCTAAAGGACCGAATCAAGGAAATCATTCGGCGACAGCTGTCCAAGCGATGGAGTCCGTGGGACCGACTTTACCACTTTCAGCTTGAGCATCTTAGCCGATTCGGTGTCGGAGCCTATCGAGGACGGGTCGAGCATACCAGCAAATGGACCGATGAATCCTCTATTGACTCATCCATCAAGAGGGCACGTTCGCAGCAGCGTAGCGTTGGCGAAGTCGACGATGAGCTTGAGCATATCTACCACCACCACCAGAACCTCTCGATGAGCTGCGACGCCACGCGAACCTCTCAGGAGGAGTGCGGCGTTCAACAGGTCATCAGATTGAGTTTGGACTCATTGCTACCTCGTCTTGATGAGCCACTTCGGGAGATTCACGCTTACAATCCTGAGACTGGAAACTTCACAAGTGCGAGTCTCCCACGCGTCTACCATCTCAATTTGGTCGCACGACTTACATCGCCGTGCAGCAAAGAGCCTCTCGTGGCTCGATGTCGCGCGGTCGTCAATTCAAAACGGGTCATCCGACTCGAGTATCAGCGATTTGAGAGTTCGACTCAGTCGACCGAAAGCCTACGTTTAAGCGCTTGAGCCAAACGCCCAGACGATTCTTTACTGTGGCGAAAGAAGAGCGAAGGCTCAACCAGCTCAAGTTCGTTGAGGTAAAGACCACCATTCCCATCACGCAAGACATCGATACGCGCGTAAAGGAGTGGTTCCTCGAGATTGAATTTTGAATACAGAACAACTTTAAGAGCCTTGAGAATCGAGCCAAGCGCAGCCACTTCACCATCTGAAAATGTGTAGGGTTCATCCGAGGCACCGAAATCGTCTTGGACGCGATAATCTCCCGGAACCGGCACCTTTCGGACCCCGTGCGAGTATTCTCCATCAAAATAAAGTGCACTCAACTCACCATCGGTTTCCACCGATTCCAGGTAGGGTTGAAGCATCAATCCTTCGCTTGGCAAAAGTCTATCGACATGGCTTTGTGCCTGAGCCAGGCCTTCGTCGTTGCATACAAACCGTAAGGTCTCACGAGCGGTCGCCCCAACAACCGGCTTGAGGAAGCCACGCTGCCATCCAAGCTCGCCCATCGTTGCAGTCATATCAATGGACTCACCTTGGTTGAGCCAGCGGGTTGGCGTAAGCCTAGCCCCCGCCTCCTCCAGATCCCTTAAATAGGTTTTCTTTGTGTTCCAGGTAATGACTTCGGTTGGGTTGAAGAACTTGGACGCCATTGAAGCCCGTTGCGCCCATGACACGAACGAAGGTTCTTTCTCTTGATAGTCCCACGTCGTGCGGATCAAAATACCGTCAAAGGCCGACCAATCTACATCGGGGTCGTCCCAAACTGGGCGTGACCATTGGATATCTAAAGCCTCTAACGCTCGGTGAAACGGATAATCATCAACTTCCCAATCTGGGAGATTCGAAGAGTTCGGCAATGCTACCTTAGTCATCGATTCTGCCTTCGCATCTGTAAACGCTGAGCCATTAAGAATGCCATTTCCATACTCTGTGCATAATTGAGACGTGGATCGCAGTAGGTCTCATAGCTACGCGAGAGGTCAGACTCGCTTAACTCCTGAGGTCCCCCGACGCACTCGGTTACATCCTGACCGGTTAACTCAAAGTGAACGCCACCCAGTATCGTCTTCATCTCGTCGTGTACTCGGAAGGTCTCTTCGAGTTCGCGGGATATATTATCGAAGTTTCGGGTCTTGACCCCACTTGAAGTCGATTCAGTATTACCGTGCATCGGGTCACATGACCAGACCACCTGACGTCCAGCTCGTTCTACCGCATCAATCAATACCGGAAGACCGTCTGCCACCTTATCGGCCCCCATACGCGTAATGAGTGTGATCCGTCCTGCGCGATTCTTAGGTTCTAAGGTTTCAAGAAGTTCGACGAGCTCAGACGGCTGCATCGTTGGTCCCACTTTGACACCCATCGGATTCTCAATCCCACGGAAATACTCGACATGCGCACCGTCAAGCTGCCGGGTTCGGTCGCCAATCCAGAGCATATGAGCACCGAGGTTGTACCAACGACCGTTTATTTGGATGGTGTGGGCCTCCTCATAAGGCAACAAGAGCCCTTCATGAGAAGCGAAAAGCTCGACAGTCCTAAAAGCTCCCTGCCCTGACACACCCGTCGACTCGACGAAATCCAGGGCATCAAGAATACTCTCTCGAATGGTCTCGTAGGCTTCTCGATTTTTGTCGCTGCGCACATACCCAAGGTCCCAGTGCTGTGGATTGTGAAGGTCCGCGAAGCCTCCATCGAGGAGTGCGCGCGCATAATTGAGGGTCGCTGACGAATGAAAATAGGTATCGATAAGTCGATTTGGGTCCGGCTCTCTCGCCTCAAGCGTTGGCTCGATTCCATTGACGTGCTCACCGCGGAAAGACGGAAGCTCAACCCCATCGATTACCTCGGTATCTTTGGAGCGAGGTTTCGCATATTGACCACCGATCCGCGCGACTCTGACAACTGGAATCCTAGCCCCCCAGGTGAGGACTAAGCTCATTTGGAGCAGTATTTTCAGCTTCGCTTCAATGGGTTCTTTGCTGCAGTCAGCGAAGCGCTCCGCGCAATCACCGCCTTGAAGTAAAAACGCTTCGCCCCGCGACGCCCGGGCTAGGCGCGTTCGAAGTGCATCGACTTCTCCGTGTGCAACCAGTGGGGGTAGCTCACGTACCCGCGCCAAGGCAGCCGCCACCGCGTTCGCATCACGGTACGAAGGTTGCTGCCTGATGGGTTTACCGTGCCATGAGTCTGGAGACCAAGTCATTCTAACGTCCTTCCAACAAGTCGAGTTCCAACCTCGACGGCCAAGAGTCGATGCCTCGCTCAGGTTGGCATCGATTGTCAACTGGCCGCCCCGTTTATACGACTTAGCTCATGACATATTGCAGGATTTCGACAACCTGAGCTGGTGTTTGAGCAACCGCGTTTGCCGCAGCATCGACCTCCTTCAGGGCATGGGTCAATGAGGGGTCATGCAGGATGATGATCGACTTACCCAATGCTGAAGCATAGCCAGCATCAAATGCTGCATTCCATTGTCGGTATTTTTCACCAAAGCGGACCACAACAACGTCAGCTTCCCCGATAGCCTTGCGCGTGCGGATTGCATTCAGCTTGGCACCCTTGTGGTCTTTCCAGAAATCATCTTCTTCGGGTCCCAGTATCTTGACCCCACAATCATCACTCGCTGCGTGATTGGTCACCGGTGCGCTTAGTTGAACGTCAAGACCTGCCGCCTTGATGCCCTCTGCAATCTCTTCACGCCACGCAGTGTGGATTTCACCTGATAAATAAACCTTCATTGCCATTTAAAACTCCTTGCTGGAGGGGACTATGCAAAAGCAATCCACCAATGTCGAGGTGCTCAGTGGATTCGCGGTGGCAACCCGAAAGGCAAATGCTTACCGTCCTCACGGAGGACCTATGCATAAGATTAAACATATTCGACCCGCCTCGCCCGCCATAGCCTCGACTTCGAGCGTCTCTTTCGCTGGCTGCGGTGCACTCAACTTCTATCAAACGGGCGTTGCCTTCGCTCTCCAAGAGACTGGACATACCGGACGGCTACACTTCCTGGGCGCATCTGCGGGTGCCGGCCTTGCTTTCACCACCGCAGCGGGACTCGATGCGAGAAAAGTTGCGGCGACGATGGCGCAGTGGATTACCGGCTACGGTCCCGGACGGCTCTTAAAGCCAGCCTGGGCTTTTGAAGTTGCTACCCGCTTCGGCGAGCACTTTGTAAACCGTGAACGCTTCGAGAAGGTGTTGGGACGCCTCACAGTATCCGTCACCGAACAGGCACCATTAACAAATCACCTCATTTCCAGCTTCTCATCAGAGAGCGTATTGAGCGAGGCACTTATAGCATCGTGCTTCATTCCTTACCCGGGACAGTGGAATACCACCTGCGGAACTTTCAGGGCCATGGATGGTGGCTTCACCAACAATCAACCGGCAATTGACTCTGGGACACTTCGGGTATCACCCTTTTGGTTTGCTCCCCGTGCCACGATTCGCCCAACGTTTAAGGTTCATCCGATGCAGGCACTGCGCGTCCCGACCGAGTCTGAATGTTGGTGGCTCTTCAACCAAGGTTTTGTCGACGCGCAAGCGTGGCTGGTGAAGCCTTTAAGCCGGCCGCGCAAGATGGGTCGACTCTCACGCTTTCCCTATCCCCAGTCCTCGAAGAATCGCGCCGCCTGAATTGTCGTAGAGCGGCGAGAGCAAACGCCCTAAATAGCGGCCCCCATACACGCTGTAACGCGTAACATTCTCGAGCCCATAGTCCCCAGAACCCAAGATCTCGCGCGCGCTGAGTAGGCCGCTCTCCACCGCCGGCCCAATGCCCTCACCTAAATCCTCGGTGGCGAGTCCCGCCGCATCACCAATCAGATAAGCTCCTCGATCCTTTACGGTGATACGCGGATCTCTAAGCAGGTAATAACCCCAACCCTTAGCCTTTGGATTGTCCTCAGGGCTCAGCAGCCCAAGAGCCTTGAGGTGGTCGACAAAATAAACCCAAGGGTCTTTGGTCAACGCTCGACTATGTTTGAAGTAACCAAAGCCGATGTTTACCGCATCTGGCTTCGGAACGAACCACGCGAAACCTGGGTCATAGGGCATCCTCCACAAGAGCCTCGATTCCCGTCGAATCGGTCCATAGGGTTTAAATTCAAGCTCGCGCGCGAGAGCCACCGAATCACCGGAATGAAGATTCGGAAAAATCTGGCGTTTCACCGGGCAATGGGTGCCACCCGCACCAATGAGGTAGCGACAGGCAAACTTTCCATCCACCACAAAGCCATCGTCCGTGCGCTGAATCGAGTGCACCCGGTGTACCGCCACTGGAGCGTTTGAGCGCTCTAAGAGAAATGCATCAAAGAGATGCCGCTGCACTGAATACTGGCCCGCTGGCACCTCGATATTTGGATGGCGATGCTTCCAATGAATTTTAAAGGTCGGGATGAACTCTAGGCTTGGAACTGAGCCACCGGTGAGCTCGAGGTCCTCCAAAACCTTCGGCGTCAACCAGCCGGCGCATAGCTTTTGCCGGGGAAATTCCATTGCATCGAGGACCAAGACGTCGCGGCCCTGACGCGTCAGCTCCCACGCTGCTGTCGATCCAGCCGGCCCTCCGCCAACAACGATGCACTCAACTTCGCGTGTCCCCATACGAAAGAGTCGCCCCACCGAAACCTTCGTTCAAGCCTTCAAAAGGAAAAACTCACCCTATTCCGGACACTTATAGACCTGCGGGTAGGTAAAAATGATCAGAAATTCCTCGGAATTTGATCTTTGCCCCAAGAAATCAACAATCTCGTAACAATTGGTCTATCCAATATCAGGGCGGATGCTTACTTACTTGTAAGGGTTTTGCCCACCCGCACAAACGCTACCGATTATGTTTAGGGGACGCCATGTTGTTTTCGAGTCCACTCTTAGATCATCTCTACGTGACCGCCGACGTACTCTGGTGGAGCACCATCGCGATCAGCGGCCTCTTTCTTGTCGCATGCCACCTCCTGCCTCAGGAGATCGCACCTATTCAATCGATGCCATGGACCTTTCAGTGGCGGCGCAACCTCGACCTAGATTTTCAGAGCGTCACTTACGCGGCCTACCACACCAATGCTCTTAGCCGAGGCAGCCACCTGACTCTCGGGCTTGAAGCGGTCGCATGGTTCACACTCATCGCAAGTATCCACTGGAGCCTGAACCTTGCTTTATTACTGGTGCTGGGATGGCAGGCATTTCAATTCCGAGAGCCGCGCTTTGCAATGTTTTTGACCATTACCTGGACCCTTCTCATCGCCCTAGGCGATGCGTTAAGTATGACCGAGCTGCTAGGATTCGGCTGGCGCTTGCCCGCATGGTTCTTGATGGCGTGTGGTGTGTTTCGCACCTTAGGACATGCTCTAGAGGATATCCCGCCACTCATCGCAACCAGGGAAGACCGTTTCGTTCCACTCAATGAGATGACGAATCCCGCCAAGCTTCTCATAACCCTACCCGCGGGCTACATCTCTGAGTTCGTCTCGGCACTCCCGCCGCGCCTCTTCATCGTTCAGGTATTCTACTTCTTCCAGAAGCTTGGATACCGGCCAACCAACGCACTCTCCTGGACCGAAGCCAGCGCCATCGGTGAGCGTGTGGGCGTCGAAGGTTGGAAAGCATACCCGCCAGTCTCTGAGCTTATTGAGCCTCTCGTAGAAGAGGCCCAAGCGACTTTTCCAGAAGGTGAGGTTCGCCATGCATACTAATACCTCAGCGACCAGCCGACATCTTCCTGAATCGAACCCATCGGGTTGGTTCAGCGTTGGGTTCAGTCACGAATTTAAGCGAGGCGAAGTCCACACCCGCAAATTCTTTGATGGCGAAGTGGTCGTGTATCGAACCGAGAAGGGTCTCCTTCGGGTCAGCGATCCCTACTGCCCGCATATGGGTGCACACTTCGGCAAGGGAGGTCGAGTTGAAGGCGAGTCACTCACCTGTCCCTTTCACGGATTTAAGTTCGACACCGACGGCATTTGTACCGAGACCCCCTACGGTCACAAACCACCCAAGAAGGCGTGTCTGAAGCAATGGCCGGTACAAGAGATCCACGGTGTCGTCGTGGTCTTTTATGACCGAGATGACCTTGAGCCCACCTGGGATATCCCTGAAACCAACGACGATGAGTGGCGTCCGCTGATGACTCAGAGCTGGGAGCTCAACTCACACCCTCAGGAAACCTCCGAGAACAGTGTCGACATTGGGCATTTCAGTGTGGTGCATGGATACGACGACGTGAGTGAAATTGAGCCAGCGAAACCCGAAGGGCCTCTTCTGACCGCTAAGTATGCGATGACCCGCCGTCGTCGATTTTTTCCTACCCTGCGAAGTGTTTTTAAAGTGTGGGTATGGGGCCTAGGCTACTCCTTCGTCGAAGTCGTCGTTCCCCAACTCGGATTCGAGCTCCGCAACTTTGTCCTGGCCACACCAACTGGAAACGGCAAAATGCAACTGAGAATCGCAATGTCTATGAAGCGACTGAAACACTCCAGATCGGCTTTACCTATCTTTAAATTTCTACCACATCGATTGATTGAGTTCTTCGTCCATCGAGCTGCGATGAACGGCTTCAAAGACGATGTACTTCAAGATTTCGATATCTGGAATCACAAGACCTCGATCGAGAAACCGGCCCTCGCTAAAGGTGATGGTCCGGTTGGCATCTACCGACGCTGGGCCAAACAATTTTACGCCCGTCGCGCTCTTAAAGTTCTGAAGGCAAGCTAAATATGCTTCATAAACTCAAATATGTATTTTATTTTGAATCGCTTCTCATGGGCATCACCGTTATCCTAGGTTTATTTGCGCCAGCAGAATTCCTAAAACAACTCACAACAGTGGAGCCAACCGAGCTATCCTTACAACTGGCTCGGTGGTACGCGGTCCCGTTTATCCCGCTGACGGCGATTCAGATCGCCACCCTGATTGAAGGAAACCGGTATGCGCTCAATCTCGTGATGATTACCTATCTCATCACCGACTGTGTGCAGTTTGTCGTCACCCTACTTTTTGCAAATGAGATGGGCTTGCAACTAACACACTATGTGAGTGGCGGCACCGCCCTCCTATTTATTGCTTCCCGCGCCGCATGCATCCGGAATCCGGACCGAATCGGTGTCGTATTAAAAGGTTAGACAATGATCGTCATCTTGAGCATCACTGCGCTGATAGCAGCATCACTGCTCGCCCTCCGCCTGGTTCAAGTACAGAACAAGCAACTTCAAGAGAAACTTGAAACTTGGGATACCGCCGATGCTCGGCCTGAGCTTGATGCTATTCACCAAAATCTATTTCGTCGCGAGTCGGAATGGAAAGAAGTATTGAATCGAGATGGCATCTCGGTATCGACCACCTGGACCCAATCAAGCCTGGTTGGCAAAGATATTCGCACCTACCGAACATTATCGAAGCTGCACGCCGATGAGATCTCCATGGATCGTATCTTGGAGCTCCTCGATGGCGGCTTCTTAGACGAAGAGGTCTGGTTCAAGGATGACTATCAAGGCGGCATGCGCGTAAGGGAGTATAGTCTTAATGGGCTTGAGAGTGCCTGGGTCCCCCAGTATATCTCTGACCTTAAGTTTCCCCCCTTCAAGCATCGCGATTTTGTGTATCTTTTAATGCGACGCGAGCTTGAGCCACGTGATTATGCGAAGGTCACGACCAAGGACATTAAACGGCAGGCCATTATCGGATACCGAAGTATTCCAGAGCCGACCCTCCAGCCGCATTTGGTTCGCGCTCAGCAATTCCCGTCGCTCGACCGCCTTACGCTCTGCGAGGACGGAGAGATACTGTGGGAACACATTATGGTCTTTCACCTTGGCGGAAATTTTCCACTCTGGTTAACCAACGCAATGTACAAGCCAGCCGCCAAAGTTCTCTGGCACGAAGCGGTCAATATGAGAGCCCATTGTAGATCGTCCAAGGTCAACAAGGCCGCGTGAGACGCCTATTGCGTGATCTGCTCAAGGTAAGCACCAATCGCTTCACCCATTCTCTGAGTACCACGCTCCGAGGGGTGAACATGGTCGTCATCATAATCCCGTAGGTCGCTCGGTGAGACAATCGTTCCCAGATTGAAATAATAGACACCCTCAGTCGCCTCCGCGAAGCGCTCGTACCGCTGATTCAATACAGCTGCCTCATCGTTGCAACGGTGAAAGCCATGCTGTGCACTCGCCGGCATACCATAATAACCTAAGACCAATACCCGATGACCCGCATTTCGCATGGCTTGTGCAAAGTCGGGTACAACCCCCTCGTTTGTGGAACCATCGATAATTTCACTCAGGATTTCATCGCAGGCTCCACACTCGCAGAGATCGTTGGCATCATTTCCGCCCCCATCGAAGACAATCCATCCCCAGTCTCCTGGTACATACTGCGAGGGAATCGACTCTTCACCCTCCAGAACCATCGACCCAGAGACCGCGAGGTTTGCGACAGAAAAAGATGATGACGCATCCAAGACATCACCGACCGAGGCCCCTTCTTCGCGGAACCAGGCAAGTAAAGAATCCCCAAGCATCAAGACTTCTCGGTTTATAAAGCCAGTCTCGACATCATCTACCGTTGAGCCCGGGGCTGCTGAATTGTCTGCGCTGCCCTCGGAAACATCCGTCCCCATCCCTGCTTCGCCGTCCCCTGAGCTTGAAGCACCATCCGAAGTACCATTTGCTCCCGTGTTTCCCGCATCCCCCACATTGATAGACGACGCCTCTTCGACCGTCGAAATGCTATCTTCACCACCACAGGCTGCCGTTAAAAGAAGCCCACCCAACACTAAACACCTGATATTCATAGCAAACCCTTCCTTCCATGTTGCTTTCTATTCTTTGTGACCCCTCAGAGCCGGAAATGGGTAAAACTTTTCAGGCAGAAGCGCGTTCGCTTTGACTTGCGCCTTCTCTGCCCCC
>JAYYQC010000042.1:0-4006 GCA_036128675.1 Myxococcota bacterium
CCACGGCCATTCTTACGGCCCAATCGGTCATCATCGATAAGCGAAGTCATCGCCCCTGGTGCCTTTATCCGATCCCCAAACTCAGTCTGCATGATCTTGGCAACCTTCGCGCCTACATCAATCCCTACTTCGTCTAGCAAAGTTATCGGGCCAACCGGAAAGCCCCAGTCCATCATCGCCTCATCGAGAGTATCAATACTGATACCTTCCGAGAGCGCCCAAGCAGCCTCGTTCATGTAAGGCGCTAGAATCCGGGACGTGTAGAATCCGGTACCATCGTTTACGACGATCACTGTCTTACCTTGAGCCTTACCGTACTCCACGCATGTGGCGGTCACCCAATCTTCGGTCTTCGGTGTCGTGATGATCTCTAAGAGAGGCATTTTCTCAACCGGCGAGAAGTAATGCATACCGATCACATTCTCAGGCCGCTTTGCACCCTCAGCGATATCCGAAATTGGCAGTGAAGAGGTATTTGACGCGAAAATGGTGAAATCAGGGGTATTTTCTTCAACCTCTCGTAGTATAGAACGCTTCAGCTCGAGGTCCTCAAATACCGCCTCAATAACGAGCTCGACCGAATCAAAACCGGTATAATCGACACAACCTGTGACGGTGTTCATGATGCGCATCGCATCGTGCTTGCTACGACGCTTTCGGCTGACATCTTTCTTGAGGAGTTTCTGGACATAAGAACGTCCTCGCTCCGCGCCCTTGAAGTCAATTTCCTTTATCCGAACCGGTGTCCCAGCTTGAATGGCGGAGACAGCAGCAACGCCGCCACCCATGAGGCCTCCGCCCAAGACCGCAACGCGATTCACTTCAGCCGCCTCGACGCTCTCGTCGTCAACACCGCTGTCTTTCTTCAGCGCTTGCATGCGATGAAAGATCGACATCAAAGCGTCGGCCTCAGCGGATTGAACCAATTGTCCAAAACGCTTCGCCTCAGCGGCGTAACCCGCTTCAGAGCCGTTGTCTGCGCCTTCACGAACCACATCAAGGATTGCTTCCGCCGCAGGATAATTACCCCGTGTCTTCGACAGAGCAGCTTCTCGTGCCTTCTTGAAAAGAAGCGCACGACCGACGCGGTTCTCTTCGAGCGCTAGTTGCTGAAGGGCCTGAGGGTCACCGATTTCAGTCGCCATCTCCTTGAGACGCTGAAGACCGGTCTTCTTCGTCGGTGGGTTTGCAGCGAATTCAGCCGCACGGCGCTGCGCAACTTCGACAACTATACTCGCCGGAACCAGCTCGTCGGCCAGTCCCATCTTGACCGCCTTCTTGCCACGGATATTCCGGCCTGTGAGCATCATATCGAGTGACGTGGCGATTCCTACAAGCTGCGGTAGACGCTGCGTACCGCCGGAACCCGGCAGCAGCCCCAGTTTAACCTCAGGTAGCCCCAGAACAGTCTTCTTGTTGTCACTGATGATTCGGTGACTACAAGCCAGCGCAACTTCAAGTCCGCCACCGAGAGCAGGACCGTCAATAGCAGCGACAACTGGCTTACCGAGGTGCCGATAGATGTTTTCCAGACGTTGACATGACTTCTGCCCAGCAACCGAGAGGTCGCTGGCCTCTTGAGCAGAATTGACACTGCTCAGCATGTCGATATCCGCGCCGGCTATGAAGCTTCCGTCTTTACCCGATGCAAATACGACCGATTTAATCGCCGCATTCGATTCAATCTCGTCGAGGATGCTCTCCATCTCACTGGAAACCTTCGTCGACAGCGTATTCATCGCTTGGCCTTCGACGTCCATCCAGACCGTAAAGACTCCGTGCTCGCCTAGTTCAGATTTAAAATGTGTATAAGCAGACATTTTTACGACTCCTTGCGCTTAATCGCGTTCCAAGACCAAGGCTGCACCCAGACCACCGGCAGCACACTGAGTAACGAGGGCTGTACCACCGCCACGGCGCTTAAGTTCGTTGGCCATCGTGAGAGCTTGTCGGGCACCGGTCGCAGCGAATGGGTGACCGAGGCTAATTGAGCCACCGTAAATGTTGAACTTATCCATATCGATGCTACCGACCGCCTTCGAGCGTCCGAGATATTCGCGCGCGAATGTATCTGATTCGAGCATCTTCACATTGGAGACAATCTGAGCCGCAAACGCCTCATGCATGTCGATCAGGTCGCAATCATTGAGTTCCATGCCAGCCGCATCAAGCGCCTTCGGCGACGCAAATGCTGGGCCGAGCAGTAGCTGCCATGCCGGGTCAATCGCGGCAAAACCCCAACTCTTGACGAACGCAAGTGGCTCAAGGCCAAGGGCCTCAGCCTTCGCTTCGCTCATCAGGACGACGGCGCTTGCTCCATCAGTGAGAGGTGAGCTGTTTCCTGCAGTCACTGAACCGAACTTTCTGTCGAATACCGGACGTAACTTGCCGAGTTTCTCTGCGGAGGTATCCGCGCGAACCATGGTGTCCTTGGCGATAGGTTCGTCGCCCTGCCGACCTGTTTCGACCGCCATGACCTCCTGCTCGTAAACACCGTTTTCCCAAGCTTTCGCGGCACGCTGATGGGAGAGGAGCGCAATCTCATCTTGCTCCGCACGGGTACATCCATTGAGCTTTGCCATCTTCTCCGCGGATTGCCCCATGGTTTCCCCGGTTGAGAATTCTGCAATTGCTGGCGGTACGGGTGCGAGGTCTTTCAATTTCAGGTCAGCGAATGCTTTCGCTTTTGAAATCGTGTCACGCGCAGAGTTGGCCTTCATAAGAACTTGGACAAAACCATCGCTAAAGGTAATCGGCGGCTTTGAGAGTGACTCTACCCCACCCGCAATAACGACATCCGCAGCGCCATTTTCGATGGCCAGGGCTCCATTCACGATTGCCTGCGTACTCGTCGCACATGCACGCGATACGGAATACGCATCGACCGCATGCGGCATACCAGTCGCAAGAACCACCTCACGTGCGATATTCGGCGCTGCAACGTTTGGCACTACCTGCCCGTAGACCACCTGGTCAATTTCACTGGGGCTCAGGTTAGTGCGCGCGAGAAGCTCACCAACAACGCGGCTAGCGAGATCAAGGCTCGTGTGCTTACTGAAGACGGTGCTCGACTTTACGAACGGTGAACGCAGACCTGCCACGATTGCGGTGCGTCGGCCCTTACGTGGCTGGGTTCTCTTTTTCTTGCTTGTAGTTGGCATATCTTTGGGTTCTCCTCGCCCTAGCGGCGTCTCTTAAACTGTGTGCAAAGATTTCGGACCTAACGCAATGTGTCAACACCGAAAGCATAGACTCCTTATCTCTCTGACCGCCAATACCCTAATTTGAAAGCTTGAACCACCGTCGCTCGCTGCGTATGACGCTGTGCATGAGACGAATAAAACAGCGTGGCTATGATTTCAGCGCCGGAATAATCATCGCGGCATGCCTCCTTGGCTTAGCAGAAGGAATTTACCGTGAAGTTTCAGTGCTTTATGCGGCATCCTTCTACGGAACCCTCGGGCTTTTCTCGATCCCAGTGGGAAGCCTCTTACGGCGCATCCTTCCGATCCGTGGGGGTTTATTTAAGTGGGGAATGTCGATGGGGCTCGCGGTTGGTACGCTTGGGCTCTTAGGTTTCATTCTCTTTCGCGACGTCTTCCACGAAGAAAAGAGCACCCTCTTGATGGCTGCCGCATTGGCAGGCGTGATCGCGGCATCGCTCGGGTCCGTCTCTTGGGTTCTTGGGCGTAAATTAAATGCAACGCTGGAGCTAGAAGGTGTGCTCGCCCGAACCCGACTCCTCGTACACCTAGTGGTTCCTCTGAGCTTCGGGATTATCTCAGTGACAGGCTTCGAAAATCCCCGCCCCGACGAGACATCACTCTCAGCTCCAGAACCTCGCACTGCACCTACGATTGTCATGGTCGTCGCCGATACTCTGCGTGCGGACGTCATGAGCCTGTGGGGAGACTCGACCAATGAGCTACCACTTGCAAATACGCCGGTACTCGAACGCTGGGAGAACAACGCCATTGTCTTCGATGACGCCGTCACCTCTTCTTCG
>JAYYQC010000043.1:0-12630 GCA_036128675.1 Myxococcota bacterium
GCATCTGAAGCATCTGAAGCATCTGAGGCATCCGAAGCATCCGAGGCCTCCGAAGCATCCGACGCATCCGAAGCATCCGAAGCGTCTGAAGCATCCGAAGCGTCTGAAGTATCGGTACTATTGTCGGTTGCTTCGTCACCGCCGCAAGCTGGCAGAACGAATGCAAAAGCACTGACCAAAAGGGTAAAAAGCATCTGTGTTAGTGACATTTTCATTGAATTATCTCCATGCGTGATGATGGCAGGTGAATATAGGCTTAAATCTTTTTGCCAAGGTTCTGCACTGTATTTTTCTGCCTACTCATGAGTATTTTGTGAGCGTTTTCAATTCGGTCGATCCCGACTATAAGCCTCTCGGGAGCGAGGGAAGACGAAAGGAATTGTGGTGAGCCAATCGATAAGAGACCAGAGAAATGTCGGCTGGTCTCGTCCATTTAGGGTGGTCGTCTGCGTGATGGCCCTGATTTTTTTCTTCGAGCCGTTTCTCGCGTCATCTGCGAACGATGTCGCATTCGGTGGGCATTATCGCTATCTCACGCGGTGGAACTTTACGCTGAACACCGTCATTGCGGTCTGGGCATTGCTCAGTGATTACCGTCCCGCCGTCAAGATCCCTCCCATTGTCGTCTCAATTGCGTTGCCGATGAATACGACGGTGCTTCTGCTTTATTGGGGGCTCTACGCAATCGACCCAGCGCTTGTGAACGATGGTGGTGTACCGCTTCATCCGGTCAAAGAGTATTATCTTCATCTTCTGACCAGCGTATTCGCCTTTGTCGAGTGTCTTTATTTACGTCGTCCTTTTGCGAGTATGAAGCAGGGCCTTGGTGGCTTGATTGGTCTCACGCTTCTTTATGTCGGTTGGGTGGAGCTCGGTGTCTTTCCGATGAACGATGCACCATGTGGTACGAATCTCCCCGATGTCTGCGGACTGCCTTATCCATTCCTCAACGATATGGGAGCGGGGATGAGAGTCGGTTTTTATACTGCCGCCGTACTTGGGATTTTGTCGAGCATTCCCGGCTGGGTCTTCTTGAGAAATCGCCTTTGGGCAACACAATAGCGTATGAATGAGCACGTCGTAGAGACGAACAGACAGGGGGACCCTATGGCACCAGAATTTTCAACAATCAGTACTTCGTTTCAAGATGGGATCCTCGTCGCGAAACTGAACCGGCCGACGAAAGCAAATGCGCTGGATCATACTCTATGGTTCGAGCTCGAAGATCTCGCAAAATGGGTCGATACAACGCCAGCGTGCCGAGTCTTAGTATTATCCGCTGAAGGTAAATATTTCAGTGCGGGTATCGACTTCTCGTTGATGATGTCGGTCACCGGGAAAGTGGCACCGTTGCCCGAAGGGCAAAAGCAGGAAGCTCTTTTTCACGAGATCGCAAAGCTACAAGCTGCGTTTTCAGCATTCGAGAGCTGCCGTAAGCCGGTCATCGCAGCTATTCAGGGACTCTGCTTAGGCGGTGGAATCGACCTAATCGCGGCGTGCGATATTCGCCTGGCCTCGAAGGAAGCCACGTTTTCGATCAAGGAAATTGACCTAGCGATTGTAGCCGACATCGGTACGTTACAGCGCCTACCGCATATTGTTGGTGATGCTATGACGCGTGATTTGGCGATGACGGGGCGTCGATTTGATGCGGAAGAGGCGAAGAGCATGGGCTTGGTAAGTCGCGTCTTCGATGATGCTGCCGCGCTTGAGGATGGTGCGATGACCTTGGCGCGTGAGCTGGCGGCGAAGTCTCCGCTAACGATGCGTGGCATCAAAAATACCCTCAATTACGGTCGTGGCCGTACCGTGGACGAAGGTTTGGAGCGTGTCGCTCTCTGGAATGCCGCGATGCTGATGTCGAAAGATGCACAGGAAGCAATCTCCGCGACAGTAGAAAAGCGCAACGCGACGTTTGACGATTGAGTTAATCCCCAAAATGTGATCCGCTTTCATCTTCACCGGAGGATGAGACGGCGTGACGAAATCTGGCGAGAGCGATGAGGACGTTGGCGAGGAAGAACGCGTCGTCTACAGCACCGAAGTGATTTCGAGGCTCGACAATCAGTCGCAGCGCTCCTTCGATATTATGCATCCAAGAGATGACGGGAAGGGTCAATCCAATGATCCAGATGCGACCGTTGTCATGCGCACCGATACTCGGACTCAGCATACACCGGCTCATTTGAGGCGTCCGGAGTCAAATCGTTTAGGAAAATACGATGACCAGGGACTCATTGCCAAAGGTGCGATGGGTGAGGTTCGTCGTGTCTTTGACCCTAGATTTCGAAGAACGTTGGCTATGAAAATTATTCATCGAGACCTCTTGCGGTACTCGGATGCGATTGCGCGATTCGTTGAAGAGGCTCAAGCTTGCGCTCAATTGGAGCATTCTGGGATCGTACCAGTACACGATGTTGGTCAGCTTCCAGATGGTCGGTATTTTTATACGATGAAAGAGGTTCGTGGCCGCGACCTTGGGCACGTCATTGCTAAGGTTCATACGGCGTCACGCGATGGTATTTGGCGGGCGGATGAGTCAGGTTGGACTTTTCGGAAATTAGTCCGGGCCTTTGAGACAATCTCACTTTCGATGGCATTTGCGCATTCCAAGGGCGTCATTCATAGAGACTTGAAGCCAGGTAATGTGATGTTGGGTTCTTATCAGGAAGTGCTCATTGTTGATTGGGGGCTTGTAAAGGTTGTTGGCCAGCCGGACTCCGCTGACTTCCGCACCTCTTCGGTGCTTACCGATCGCTCACAAGACAACGCGCATGCAACACGCATCGGCGATGTGGCGGGAACTCCGGCGTACATGTCACCCGAGCAAGCGGAGGGTCAAAATGACGACCTTGATTATCGCTCGGATATCTATGCTCTGGGGGCCATTCTCTATCATATCTTGTGTAACCGGGCACCTTTCAACGGGACGGGGCCTGACGTTGTGAAGCAGGTTGCGACCTTGGACCCAGTTCCGGTCCAGTTGTCCAAAGCCCTTCGCCGTCGTCCCGAGCTCCTTGAGCGTTACAAATCGACCGGTGATTCAGCGGTTTTTGAGGCCGTCCATCCGGAGGGAGTTCCGCTGCCTGAGGCTCTCTGCGCGATTTGTGCAAAGGCCATGCAGAGAGACCCGCTTGAACGTTACCAGAGCGCAGAAGAGCTCGCTGATGATGTCGCCGCTTGGCTCTATGAGACGATTTAATCGGTTAAATTTATTCGAAACAAGACGGGCTGAGATCGCCGCACTCAGTCTCCAGGCAGGTAAGGTCGAACGTTCCATCCAGCTGCAGACATAGGTTCTCTCGGCCACATGCGTAGACGGTACGCAGTGCCTCAAAGCCGTCAGAACTGATGGTTGCGAGACAGTTGGCCCTACAATCATCGCCCTCATCGCAGGTCTCAAGACAGGTGAGAAACTCGGCGCAGGTTTCGCTGCCAGCCGGTAGGGCATCGGGACCCAAGCAAGCCACAACTTCGCTCTCACAGAACTCAAGCGCGCAGATTGGGTCAGGGTTGTCGGTGCCACAGCCCGCGGTATTCGCACAGGCAGCGATTGCGTTGCTTCGGGCGAGCGCCACCTCGCTTGCTGCGCTTCCGCAAGCATCGTACTCGTCGGTGCTGATGGCATCGTCTCGACACTGCTCGAGCGTCTGGCAAGAGAGCGTATCAGAATCGCAGATTGCTTCATCTAAGTCGGAGGTGCAGCCAAGGCTCTGCGAGCACGAATCCAACGTACAGCTGTTTTGGTCGCTGCAGTCGCGTGCTGACCCGGTACAGATACCTTCCAAACAAATATCGTCAACCGTACAAAAGGCTCCATCGTCGCAGCCTACGCCGTCGGTGACGCGTAAGCATTCCGCGATATCCCGTTCCTCTTGGGCCACGCCGGAGCGGCAGATCAGAATATTTCTCGATTGAGTTCCGTCTTGGTCGCACACATTGTCAAAACCACACTCGCCGCTGCTGAGTACCTCTAAAATGACACCATCCAGAGCCTCGCTCTGACATCCTTCTATTGGGTCACAGAACTCGGCGGTGCAGGGGTTCTCATCGTCTGTACAGCTAAGAGAGTCGAGACTGCTACACTCACCATCGATGCAAATATCGGCCAGTGTGCAGATATCGGCATCGTTGCACGGTCCGTCGGTTGGCTCATGAATACAACCGCTGCCGACATCACAGGCGTCGGCGGTACAGGGATTTTCATCATCGCAGGCGAGTGCAGCCCCCGAAAGACAGGTACCGTCGGCGCACGTATCGTTCACGGTACAGGCATTGCCATCCTCGCAGGGGAGTGTGTTGTTGATGTTCTCACAGCCAATGCTTGGTTTGCAGGTATCGTTGGTACACGGATTATTATCGTTGCAAGTAATGACCGTCGTTCCGGCGCATTGTCCGCCAATACACTGATCTTCTCCAGTACAGGCATTGCCATCGTCGCATGGGCCATCAACGGTAATGTAGACACAGCCTTCGCCCTCAACGCAGGTTCCGGTGGTGCACGGATTATCGTCTACGCAGGTCAGAGGTGTACCAACACATGAACCGGAAACGCATTGGTCTCCACCGGTACAGGCATCGCCATCAGAGCAGGTGGCTGTATTTGAAGTATAAAGACAACCCAAGTCCGGGTCGCAGGTATCATCGGTGCACGGATTGGTATCATCGCAATTCAGTAATTCGGCCGGCTGGCACTCGCCCTCGGAGCATTGGCTACGAATTGAGCAAACGCTCTCATCGGTACAGCTTAAGCCTGTGGTACTGCGCTCACAGCCATACGTAATAAGATTTTCCTCGTTCTCTACGCCGCCCCGACAAAAAATCTGCACGGAAATCGTGTACCCAACCTCCGAACAGGTTGTTTCAAATTGGCATGATCCTGGTTCTCCGGTGGCGATGAGTTTTCCATCGGTACTTCGAGCACAGTCTTGGGTTTCAACTTGCTGAGTCACCAGCTCATCGACGCATATCTCGTTGATTACGGTTGAGTTTCCCTTTTCAGCGCAGGCGGAGGCGTATTCGCATCCACTGGGATCGCCTAAGGTGACGATGGTTCCATCCTCCTGGCCGGCGCATGGAGATGCGTTCTCTTGGAGCTCTGATGCTTCACTTTGCTCACCTTGGCAGCCCACGGTCGAGCAGAGTAGGCCCAAGAGAAAGAGCAGGCGAAGCGTGGTATTTGCCGATCGGTAAAAGCCCATGGCAAAGTTAACCACGGGCTCCCGGCCCAAATCAAAGTGAAGTAATCTACTTTGGAGTTGACAACGGGTATTACTTCGTTAGTTAGAATTCATGAAAAAATTAATTCTAACACTATCGATAGCTTTGCTTGCGGCGTGTGCAAGCTCGGACCAAACCTCTACTGAGCCACCTTCGCAAGACGACCCTCTTGCCGGTGGGGAAGTCGACACCGAAGATTCTCCCACAAGTGCTGCGCCTCCCGATTACGTATCTGAGACCCTTGCATGTCGTTACGACAATGCATTCTCAGGCTTCGCCGAATGCAAGGAATACCGCGGCATGTGGCTTCGAGAAGATATTGAAGCAGATTGCAATGAGGTATTGAGCGGGGTGTCGGGCGAGATAAGCGCCGAGCGGTGTGAGAAGGAGTCTGCACTTGGTACCTGCGAAGTTGAGGTGAGTGCAATTACGTCAACGACGACATTTTATTACGGGGGAGACCTCGGGGTGACCGCGAGCATGTGCGATAGCTTTCTTGGCGGCACATGGGTGGCGGCCGAGGGGGAAGAGCCCGTTGTGCCGGAGTCTGAGGACTTTGGCTTTGCGCTGGAATCGATGGTCTCGAATGAAGCCGTTACGGTATCACCTGAGTGTCTGAGCACTACATGCGTCCAAACTCTCGCTGCAAACGAAGAGGGGATTTGGTTTCGGCCGACCCAGACGAACCCAACAACCGGGTTGATCATCTATCCGGGTGGAGCGGTGGACCCGCGAGCGTATGCGCCAGCTGCACAAACCTTCGCAGCAATGGGCTTTGCGGTGGTGATTGTTCCGATGCCTGGCAACTTTGCGTTTAGCGCGTTTGAACGGGCAAATGTCATGATTGAAGCTGAGCCATCGATCGATGCGTGGTTCCTAGGTGGTCACTCCGCGGGTGGAGCTGCGGCGGTTATGTACGCAGCGCGCTCCGAAGTTCAGATCGATGGAATGTTTCTCTTGGCAGCCTACGGAAGCCCCGACGATGACTTGAGCGCATCTTCTTTACCGGTCTTGTCCGTCTTTGGGACGAATGATGGTGTAACGACACTTGATGAGATCGATACAAGTAAATTAACCCTGCCCGAGACGACTCTTTACGTAGAGCTTCAGGGGGCGAATCATGCACAGTTTGGGTACTACGGTGACCAGGACCGCGATTTTATGTCCGATATTGCTCAAGAAGATCAGCATCAGCTTTATACCAGTGCGGTTGCGCATTTCGTCTACCAGACACTCGAGCAGGAAGCGACGCCTCAACACCCTGGATTTGAGGGAGCCCGTCAACTTGGACTTGATTGGTGTAAGACCGCGCAGAAACTTGTGGGCGGGGTCGAAGATGGAAGCTCGATCGATGTGATCATGGCCAATAACCTTTCGACTTTTGCTGAGAGCAAGCCATTGGTTGGCGAGGAAAGTCGAGTGGAGGTTCATGCATTTTCTCGCGCTCTCGGCAACTCGTCCGAGCTTTATGCGCCATCGGTCATCATGGGTGAAGCTTGGTGTAAAATGAAGCAGCGAGAGGCTCTTCCAGTGGATTTGGTTAACGCTGAGGCAACAAGCTGTCGCGAGGTCAACGAAGCCGCTCTGAACTGGGCGCTTGAGCAGCTGAGCGATACCGAATTGGAGCGGTATCAGGATGTGATGCCTCAATTAAACTTTAATACTGATCAGCTCTTTGCGACAGGATCAGACTGGTTGTACGCGTCATCGGTTGAATTTGATGGAATTAACTTACGGGCGGCTCGTCTTAGTATCGATTTGAGTCGTGATGATATGCCGAACGATTCGCGGGGCGTTTACTATTGTAAGACATGGTCTCCCGCACAGGCACTCCTTTGGGTGCTGACACAGCTTTAATGAGAGCTACTTTTTTCGGTGCCTAGATGTTGAATCACAAGTTCGTGCATGTATCCCAGCGCTTCGTTACGATGGCTGTCGCGAAGTTCGACGGTAAGTAGATAGGTCCCAGGCGTCAGTGCAGCCTCCAATGGGATGAGAATTTCCAAGCCGTTATCAATGATATCACCAGAGTAGCGGTGTCTGAACGCGACGCTTCGGTGGTTATTCGAATGACGAAGGCTCCAATGTGCATCGAAGCTAAATCGTGGAACAAGCCCTGTGTCGTTACTTCTGAGGGTAAGCCTTAACTGTCCGTGAAGCTTCCCGGCATAAAGATTTCCTTCCGATTTGACGCGTCGATGGCTGTCTAGTAAAGCAGCATCAACAATCTGGAACGACTCCGAGACCGGTGCAAGGACCTCCTTTGATGCGTTTAATCGCGTGTTATTGGTGGGGTCCTGACTTGGGGTACAGCCAGCAATAAAAAGTGAAATCAAACCATAAACGATGGGTGTGTCCATCGCATAGTACTAGCAAAGTCAGTGCCAGCTATTGCTCTTTAAAATCCGTTCAAGGTACCAGGTCATCTGATTCACCTGTGTCACTTTGACACAGGTGTCTCATGGCCGCCTCGGCGGTGACACATGTCGACGGTCGTCTGTATCGACACCTTCGACAGCCAACGAACTGGGCTCCTATTGATTTTATTAAGGAAATAGATGGCACGATTTGTGCTTTGTTTCCCTCGAGGAAAAAAATATGATTCGCGTAAACTTTGTAGCAATTGGTAGATGTCCAAGACCCGATGGCGTCGAGCTTGGCGACGAGAACTCCTATATTCTGGAGTCGTCGTGGGGTTCAGAAGCGCTGCTTTCTCATTTTCTCGGGTTGCTTGGGCTGAGCGAGAAGCCTGCACGAGAGCAGCGACTGAATTCGGCTTTCTTTGATATCGAGGGTCTTCGACGCATGTCTGGAGTCTGCGGTGATTATGCAGAGCTCATTGACGCAATGATTGCGCTCCATCATCACGGGTTCAGCTTCTTCATCGCGGGAAGCCTCGTCAGGCGAAATTTTGTCGATTCCAGCCCCAATGATGTCGAGCTTGTTCCTGAAACTCGATGTAAATCCGCTCGGGCGAAACTTCGAGCGTCTCATGGATTGCATCACATATTACCTCACTGAGTGCTTTGGTGAGCTTAGCATCCAGGGTCCCGATATTCTTAAACTCGACATACGCCGCCGGTGCGTCGGTTCCGGCAAAGGTCATGTGGTCGAAGAATTCAAGTGTGGTCATCACGTAGTCCAGCTTTTTACCCACCAACTCGGCCGCACGGCTCGCCAGATCTCGCTGGAAGGTTGTGGTATCGAGTGTTTGGCTGGCTGCATTGGTTGTAATTTGAAGTAGTGGCATTGTGTTCTTCCTTGAAAGACTTTCTTCAAGGAAGAATGACCACTGAGTCGCCAACGTCAAGCGTTCGCCAAAGCTTATCGATCGCCGTATTGTCAATCG
This sequence comes from Myxococcota bacterium, assembly GCA_036128675.1. Classification (GTDB taxonomy): domain Bacteria; phylum Myxococcota; class XYA12-FULL-58-9; order XYA12-FULL-58-9; family JABJBS01; genus JAYYQC01. The sequence goes on from JAYYQC010000043.1 coordinate 8,570, forward strand.
CGATACAGCCGAGCGTCCAGTCGCTTTTCCCGCCTTGTCCATGGATCTCGATGAGACCGCCGAGCGAGGTTTGTTGCGGTGGCTCCCGGCACTCGGCATGGGCTTCAAGGATTGAACGGTGTTGCCATCGACTAATGTTTCCACGGTTCATCGCCTGATTGGCATCTTCAACGTCGGGATAACTCAGCAGAAATGCCCTATGAAACTGGGAAGATGGAAGACGTCGAGGGATATAAAAGGTTCCAATCGGGGTCCGACCATCGCCTTCACGTGTTTTATCGCCATCGGGCGAGAATCCCAGACCCATCTCAAAAACTTTGATGAGACGTCCTGACTCGCACCATGCAAGTGCGCGAGTGCTCTTGCGGACGACGACATAGGTATCGGGGCTCGTATCGCAAGGAGATAAGCCTCGCTCCCATGCTTTAAGGCAATCTGCGGCGGAGGATTCCGGTTGAAAGCGAGATCCATCGGCCAACGCGCTGCGGGAAGCCAGCCCCAGTGTTAGGCCAAAGGCGACGAGGAAATATGCGGTTCGGGGGGAAACGACCATCATGGGCGTTAGACGAATGTGGGGTGTTGTCTATTCAGCCGCCCGTCAAGATTCTTCGGGAACCGGTGGTGGCGGGGCGATTAAAAAGGGCTCGACAAAAAATTCTTGGTCTCCGCCGGTTCGCCAAGGTCGGTCGGCCACCGCATTCGTGAGGAGAGACTGTAGCTCTTCGATATAATGTTTGGGGTCTCCACCATTGATTGGCAGAGGTTCGAAATCTGTACGCCGGTCGATGGCTTCAAGGATATCGAAGAGGTCCGGAAAAGCCGCTGGGTCGAAGTCGAGCTCAAGGAGTAGGGTGGCATAGAGTAACCCGGGATTGATGTCGGCATCGAGCGTGACCATCGCGTTCTGCTGCTGTGCCCAGCGCGCGATACTGATGAGATGGTCGAAACGACGGCGGTCGCGTAACTTGTAGTCCATGGATGCCATTTCGGCTGGAATGAGCAGACGTGCATCGGTGAGGGTCTCGCGTAGTTCTTTAAGTTGCATCTCGTTCATCCTCAGTAAGTGTAAGAGAACATTGAGGTCATGCTTGCCAACATGATGAATTGGTCGGTTGGGTCCCCGAGATAATTTGCATACCCGGAAGCCTTCGCGCCTTCTTCGTCATCGCTGTCCCAGCCGCCGGCCAGTGCATCGAGTGGTACGAAGTAGGAAGCATCGGCTGCGTTCGCAGACCCTCTTGCCTGAGTATCGATGCGTCCACCACTGATGCGGTCAGCATCTCCAGGGTTGTCGCTGAATCGGTCATCTCGCTCAGTATTGGAGGGCATGATCACGACATTTTCTCGGTTAAATCCACTCTCGTGATCAAGCTTTAGGTGGTCGCGCATCCAGCGCATATTTGCGGCTGATGCGTCACGGACCGCTTGGCGGTACTCGGGGTGATATTTGACCAATCTTCGCCAGGTATAGCCACGGTCGAGGGCCTGGTAGACGGCGTCACGTCCACTCTTAGACACCTCTGCTTCGGCCAGCCTCACGACGATGTCTTCGGCGGCCTTCGCCTTTGCAATGAGTGCATCCAATTCTTGCACTCGGGCTGTGTTTCCTTTTGTTGCGAGTGCGTCGCGAATTTCTTTGAGCCCATCGACCATTTTGAGCGGGTTAATAAACTCGGTATTGACGCGGTCGTTGTTCCAGGCGGAGCTGGTTGCAGAGTTTTCGGATATGTTCATGTGGGTTCGCGCCAAAGCTTCTGCAGTAATCTCGACGCCGTCGATTTTAGGCACACCCCAATCTTGCACGTAGTTTACGTGGCCGGTGTCACCGTTGTAGCCCATTGAGACGGCGACCGCGCCACCCCGCTTGGTCGATGATTCCAGCATGCTTAGGAGCCGGCCTCTTCGGTGCTCCATCGCATTCTCAAAACCTGAGCTTCCCACTTCGCCCGCAGGCGATTTGAGGTTCATATAATCCGAGTACATCGGTTTGTTGTAGACAAGAGAGGCAACGGTACCGGCCGAGGGGCCGTAGAGAAGACCGCTTTTCTTACCAGCAACCTTCAGTGTCTTATCGACGCCTGCGGCGATGAGGCCGACGCCCAAGGTTCGCATGATATCCATTCGACTCAAGGATGAAGGGTCCTTGAAGAAATCCATCATATGCTGCCGACCACCTCGATAGCCGTCAGCGCGGTTGGTATGCTCGATATACTCTTGAATATCGTTGGGTCTTAACTTGATTCGGTGTGTCCCAGTCTTGATGCGGTGGGCCATATTCCGCATGTAGCCGTCGCGTGACACGTCGGGCATATAAAATTCCATTTCGAAATAGGGACCTTCTGCGTCCTCTTTGACCACCAACCGGTCGACGCAGCTCTCAACCAGCTGCGCAATTTTCGCGACCTCTGCTGGATTTTGACTGCTTGCACGACCCTTAAGCTCGCGGAGGCTGGCATGGATGGCTATCCGATTCTCCTCATCCATGGGCACTTGGGTTAGGAGTTGCTCCATTTCGAGCGAAGCGGCACGAATACGTGGATCAGATGACTTCTGAAGTACTTCAAGCGAGTCGCGCGCCGAGGTTGAAATGCCGCAGATCGCGGCGGAGAAATAGGAGATGGGCGCACATTTCCCGAATGCGCCGGTATCGTTACCACGGGTAATCACATCGGTCTGACCAACCGCCACATTACGGATCCGGTCGGCGTTTTCTGCACCATTACTCTGACGGAGGAAGACCTTCTGCGTATCTGGGATAGGGTGGCGAATAAGGTCGCGAATCGCGGAGCCACTGTTTTCCGCCCAGGAAGTCATTGCAGTCGACATGACCCACTTCGAGATAGCGATAGAAGCCGCTTTACGCGCTCGACCAATGGTCGCGCTACCCTCGAGCGCCTTCGGGTCATCGATATTTCCCGGGGCCTCCAAGGAGCCATTGGCTTGGGTCCAGATCGCTTTGATCAGCGAAGGGCTGAAGTCCTCCACGTCAGGCATGAGCTCGCCTTTGCCTGGGAGACTGTAGGTCTTTCCTTGGACATCGATGGTGAGGCCACTGGTTGCCCAACCTTCGCGTGCCAGCTGAGCCTTAATGGATTCTTCGGTCGCGGGATCGACATCGGAGGCAACTTCGCGTGAGGTGGATTTGTCTTCGCCACTTCCCGTTTTCCACGATATTTCGCACCAGTGATAATGCTGCCGCTGTTCAGGCAGGTCGTTCACCTTTAAGTGAAGGAAGGCCCATTCTGCGGCGTTGATCTGACCGTCTCCATCGTTCCAACGGAGACCATCTTCGGTGACATTTGGTAGGTCAATGGCGGCAAATTGCATCTTATAATGCGAAAACGACATATCACTTGAGACGAGCCCCAGCTCGCTCTCTCTTCGATACTGAGCGGCGAGAGCTTCATTTAGGCGCTGGAAATCCTCAGCGGATGTTGCTGGATTCGCCAAGGTATCAAGCGCGGCTCGAAAGGTTGTTGCTGGCTCAAGACCAGGTACGTTCTCATAGGAACGGCCGAAAAGCATATGCGTCTGATTTGCTGCCCGCGCATGGATAACGGCTTGCTGAAATTGCCCGAAGACTTTCTGGAGAACAAAGTCGGACCCGTCCATTCCTGCGGATGGGTTGGAGAGACGCAATGCATAGCCCTGCTCAACAACGCCCACGAGCGACTCAGCAATCTGGTCGATCTCGCTTGGAGCAAGACCGTCTCGCAAGAGCTCGGGCCGTACAGCTAGGTCGCCAGCCTCGGTAATCGTAAAGACCGATGCCAGCTTGAGCTCGTCGAGCTTTTCGGGGGTCCAATCTAGGCGTTGGCCCTGCTTGTCTAAGACCTTGAGCTCTTGATTGGAGTCCAAGATACCGTCGACGGAGAAAGATGGGCTGCGGAAGATCTGTTGGTTGTGGACCAAGTAGCGAGAGAGTGCGGGTTGAGCCAACCCCGACGTTGTCTGCGTCGTGAGAGATTCTTCAGGGACGCGTCCATCTTCAAAGATATCGGCGTTGTGCCCTTCGCGAAACCGCTCAATCTCTGCTCGAAGCTCAAGCGCTTTACTGCTGA
>JAYYQC010000044.1:0-2784 GCA_036128675.1 Myxococcota bacterium
CACCATCGGGTGTGACGAAGAAAAGATCGTCACACTTGAGAATCGTGGGGGAAGCACGTTGGCAATCGCCCGCTTGGAAATCATCGCTGAGAGCGGTGGCGACCTCTCAATCGAGCACTGGTCATTGGATATTGACGGGAATCGTCAGGCCGAGCAGATGCCCGACCCGTACACCACCATCGACCTTCGCTACCAGGAAACCAGCGACTTCTCGATTCGCTATGTCCCAACCGATGCGGTCGAGGACGTCGCGACACTGCGAATAGCATATTTCGACAAAGCCGAAGGCACCTACGATGAAGCGGTTGTTGAGATCATGGAACTCCCAATCAGCGCGCGCTACGTAGGCGTCGCGGAGTGGCAAGTCGGAACCGACGAGTTGGACTTTGGATTCGTAGCGGTCGGCGAGACGAAAACCGCAGAGCTGATCATCGAAAACACGACCCCGCAGCCAGTTGTTCTCGGGCTCGATAGCGCTGACCTCTCCGAGGACACGCCTGATGCCTTCGAGCTCGGCATGGGATGGAGCGCAGTGGCAAACCCAGGTGACGAAATCAGAGTCCCAGTGACCTTCACACCGACTGAAGAAAGTGCCTCGTTCGGAACCTTGGTAATCCAGGTGACCGGCTCCAGCCAGACGCTCGAAATTCCGCTCAAAGGAACATCGATTGAGGGCGGCCAGCTCGGCTTCTTAAATGGTTCAGGCGTCCTCGACTTCGGAGACGTGCATTACGGCATCGGCGTCGAGCGTACCCTTCGTCTTCGCAACGACGGGGGCTCAGCGCTAGATGTTGGCACGGCGCTTACGGCTGGTTCTGAGCTTGGCTTCAGCATCGAAACAGCGGAGAACTTTTCATTGGGCCCTTTAGAAGAGGCCGTCGTGGTGGTCAGACTGACTGGTGCGGCGGGCGGAACGCTTGAGGGCTTGTTGGCTGTAAACTCGAATCCATCTGCGACCATCGTGCTTCTTGCCGATTGCGCGGCCCCCCAAGCTGCAATGTCTCAAACATCGCTAAACTTCGGCGACATCGCGGAGGGTTGGATTTCGGAGGTTCAATACGTTGATATCTACAACGCTGGGACCGGTGAACTCGTCGTGTCCAGTCTCGATTTCGAGGTCGGAACTTCTGCGATGTTTCAGGTGACTGTTGACGGACTTCCAGCAAGCATCAGTCCCGACGATCCGCCCTTGAGGGTAGGTATCCATATCGAAGGGTATGCCCTTGGTGACCAAACCGGCGTACTCCTTGTTCAATCCAATTCCATCCTTTCCGACTTTACTAGAATCAACCTCGAAGCAGCGGTCGTCACCTGTGATAAGGCCTGCCCGACACCAAATGGGCTTGCAGATTGTCGTTCTAACAGCTGCGGTATCCTCTCGTGTAGCGATGGATTCCACGACGTTGACCTCGACCCACTTTCAGGCTGCGAATGCCAAGAAGAGCGAGGCGGGAGCGACGTCGGAGCGTCATGCTCAAACCGGCATAACTTGGGTACGCTGGGCGATGCTTGCTCAGAGCACCCCAACGAGAAGCAGTTCGTCGGGACACTTCATAGCCCTGAGGATATCGATGTTTTCTTCTTCTCGAGTGATGACGCATCTACGTTCTTGGTATGTGACGGCTTTGGTGACTCGTCTCGAACGACTGTTCAGCTCTTAAGTGGACCGCCGGGCTTGGTCCTCTGCGCAAATATTGCGGAGACCGGCGTTGGGTGTGGAGGATACACAACGTACTTCGACCCAAACGTCTGCGGGCAGAACAAATATGAGCACGATGGTTCGTACGGAACAGATGACGACAAAGACGTTACCGCGTGGGTAATGTGGCACCCAGATGCGAGCCCATCGTGCGGCGAGTACACCCTCAAGTTCCGAGCACGCGACTAAACCGCACCCGTCGGTTGTACCCTCTTAGTTAAGCTTTTGTTGATATGACCGACGGCAGAGCGTCGGACCGGCAGGAACCGTCAAAACTACGCGTCGTCGGGTTTTGGCTCTGCGAGACCCAGCAAGACGTGAATTGTCTCGATAAATTCGTCGCCGCGCTTTTCCTTGAGATCCATCGAGACGTTGCCCGATGGCTTATTCATAACCGCGTCGGCACCGAGCTTTTTAGCTTCAACTGCTTTCGCCGAGCCCAAACCAGTGACGGCTGAGAGAACGAGAATTTTAGCTTCAGTCTTGGAGCGTGCGTGCCGCAGAAAGGTCAGTCCGTCCATCTCAGGCATCTCGATATCCAACAAGATGAGGTCGGGCTCTGTCGACATCATCATCTTCAGTGCTTCAACGCCGTTCTTCGCCTTGCCAACGACCTTAAGGTGAGGGTCGCCTTTAAGAATATTGACGATAGTCATCCGCATAAGCGGTGCATCATCAACGACGAGAACCTTAAACTGAGACATATCTCCCCCATCTAAAGTGAGGCGCATCGGCAGTACCAAGGCAGCTCCGATACTTGAAAACCTCCACCCCAAGAATTTCGCATTGTTCGAACTGTGAGGCAAACTTTAATCGACGCTAGAGGTCCCAGACGTACGCATCCCATGGATTTCATTGACGAGATGTTCTGGCAGAAAAGGGACCAAAAGCCGTCGGTCATTGACTGGGTAGTCTGTCGAAGACTCGAGTAACGTCAAAGCGGCTTCATGAAGATGGCCATTTGACGCTAAAATCCGTTGGACTCCAACATGAGCCTGCTCACGAAAAGTCCCTACCTTTCCGCCGGCTTCGCGCACCAACAAGATGCCGCCTGACTCATCCCAGCGGCTAAGATCGTATTCCCA
>JAYYQC010000045.1:0-16472 GCA_036128675.1 Myxococcota bacterium
GACATAATCAGCCGAGACTGATTGTTGGTGTGTACGACTCAAGTGGTCCCTTAAGGTAAGAGGAGAGAAGAGCATGTCTATGGGTGGTTCACCAATTGGTCGAGGTGGAAATCTTCCGCCGGTTCCTCAGGCAACTGTCGAGTCATCAACACCAGCGTCAACCGCATCGGTACCCCAGCAGGGAGCAGAACTGCGCGCCCTCTTAGCAACGGCCGGCTTACTTGAAACTCAATCGACGACGGGCGTGCAGGCGGTGAGTCAGACCACTACCGCTCGGGATACCGAAGCGGCGCGCGGCGCGATGGCACCCGTCACCGCTCCCACTGTTGAGCTGACCCCAGAACTTCGACGTGGCGCACAGTCGTTCTCAAATAACTTCTCGATTGCGATGGACGATGTCTTGGCCGATGGCGACTTAAGTAAAATGAAGCCGGATCAAATGCTGGCCGCATTCCTGAAGCTCAATATCGAAGATCCAAATAATTCTGTTGAGACTCACAATCGGCTCTCTGAGGTGATGAGCGAGCTAAGGCAGCGCGCCATTGATGACGCGAAAGCAAAAATTGCTGAGGCCGAGAAAATGCGCGAAGAAGCCGAGAAGTACGCTGGTGTGGTCGATATGATCAACATCGTTGTTACCAGCGTTTTGATGATTGGCGCAGCCGTTTTGACCGCCGCTACCTTTGGAATCGGAGGCTTTGCCTTACCCGCAGCAGCTGCGGCGGCCATCTCAATTTCGATGGCTCTGGCGGGCATCGTTCAAGCCGGTGCGAATTTAACAGCCGCAGAAAAAAGCCTAGATGCCCAAGAAATGGCTCTCGATTCTAAGCGTTCGCAGCAGCAGGCTGACCGAGCGCAAGACCAACTCGAAGAAGAGGCTGCGATCATGGAGATGATCATGGAGTCCAAAAACCAGATGGTCGAGAACGTTCTCAAAATGATGAACGCCTCATTTGGCGTAAATCAAAAAATTCTCGCAGCAGGCATGGCGCGCTAAGGAGACAAGACGATGCAAGTACGTGGTTCAAACACACTCTCTGTTGCGATGCTCGATAATGGAAATTATCAGGTTGCTGATGGCGACGGTGAAGCTCAGACAATGACCGAAACCCAGCTCAATGCACGTATTGCGAACCAGGGTTTCGAAGTTGTCGACGGCGATGTCTTCATCGGTGGGCAGCGGCTCGGAAGTTCAGCTGCTCTCAGCGCTGCGACCGGTAGAATGGATAATCCAGTCTTACCGGATGTCGGCGATGTCGGTGTGGATCATGCTTCCCTCAACTCTCAGCTTCGGTCGTTCTCCGGCGACCTTTCGGAGTCGGCAGTTGCTTGGATGGCGATGGCCGAGATGTCGAAGCAGTCGATGCGTGATATCTCGCAGGCCTCTGAGCTACGCAATGCGATGCAGCAAATGAAGCTCGATGCAAAAGACCAAGAAATCGATGCGACCGAGAAGAAAATTGAGGCTGAACGTGATGCCGCGTGGGAGCAATTTGCTTGGGCGTGCGCGGGAGCAGTCGCGTCTGCAGCTCTAGGTGGACTGGGAGCTTCGTCGAGCTATGCGGGAACCGCCGCTGGTGGTGCCATGGCTGGTGCGGCAGCCGGTGCTGGTGGTGTGATGACCTCACTCGGTACGGCCATCTCGAAGACCGGTGGTGCTCAAGCACGCGCTGATGAAGCGCAAATTGAGATTCTTGAGCATCAAAGAGATCAAGAAGCGCTCGACCAAACTATCGATAGCGTTCGACGTAGCTACGAAGAAGCGAAAGAGCAGATGAAACAGGCGATGAAAGTGCTCAACGATATGTCGGATCGGCAGTCACAGGTCGTTCAGACGATTACCCGCTAAGGTGAGTTGAGATGGTAGAGCGTGTTGATGGTAACATAGCCACTCGAGGTTTATCGTCTGCAGATGACCCTGTGGAAGATCTCAAATTTACAGAGTTCCATCAGGCGCTTGAAGGACGGCTTGGCCGAACCGTTGAGCCAGGCCTAGCTCGGTCGCTCTATGAACGGCGGGAAGCCAATCTCGAAGCCCAGGCCCACAGTCGCGAAACCCAACGCGCTTTTGAGAGTGCGCGCTCTCAGGAGGGGATTGATACACCCATCGACCAGGATGCCGCAGTTGCTACCGGTCGAACGCAGAATGTGAGAGCCGGTGAGCTCTCACCCGAAGACCGTGCCAATATTCTAAATCTTCGACATGGACCGGTCTTGCCACCGCTCTCGGCCGATGCACAGGTCTTTGACGAACGGGCAGAGGCGACACTAAGTAGAATGCTTGGCCCCATCCTTGGTTCTGTAGAGGTTGGTGATGAACGGCCAAATTCGGTGGCGGCTCTGGCTTCATCCCTCCAGACTCAAACCGATACGCCGGCTCCACGAGCTACGCCGAGTGTAAGGAGCCCGAGCCTTAGCGGTGCCCAGGTAGGTCGTTCAACCCTCGCCAACCAAGGTCCCTCCAGTCCAAGCCTTTCGTTTAATTTAGCCGGCGGTGTAACGCCGCGGTCTAGGGTTCCGGAGGGCGATGGTTTTGTGTCGTCGATGCGTCTGGATGCCGGAAGCATAAACTTAGATGCCTTTATTATGATGTTCCTCGCGAAGTACCTTGAGGATAGCAATGAGCATCGCGCAGCGATGAGAAAGCTTTCTCGGCTTGAGGGCGAGTTGCAGCTTGGTTTCAAAGACCTCGAAATTGCGATGACAAAAGTCCAGCAGCGCTACGAGTTGATGACGGCGTACATGAAGACCGCAAAGGGTACACTCGATACCGTTAAGAGCGCAGCGCAAAGTGGTGCATCTGAGGTTGGTGGCGAGCAGTACATGGATACGCAAAAGCCCGACGCGCCCGGCAACATCAAAGCAATCGCTGAACTTGGTGAAAATAGAACCAAGCAACGGGAAGCGCTTGGGACACTACTAGGCCCTGAGTCGACGCGCGACGTTCTTGCTCTCGGGGAGCTAAAGACGCTCGAAACCTCGGTGGAAAATATGGAGGATGGTGAGACCAAGACGGCGAAGCTTCAAGCCATCGGCGACTACCGTGCTGCCACTGAGGCACTTAAAAAGTCCTATGGACCGGTTACTCGACATGGTGAAATCGAACGCGAGTTGGCTTCTCCCGCCATGGCTGCGTCTGATTCACCTGGCCGCGCCGAGCTCTTGGAAGAAAAGGCTGAGTTAGAAGAGCAGTTTGATAAAGACTTCAAGCTTCTATCTTCGATGCCGTTTGGTTGGGAAGCCTTGAAGAGCCGACGCTCTGCGATTTCGTCTCGATTTGAGCACGCATCGCGGGAATTGGCACGGGTCGAACAGGGTGACGGTCGTTACGCTGATTTCAGCGATGAAGAGAAGACTGCGGTGAAAGAAACGTTGATCGGCATGCGTACCGATGCTCTTTGCGCCCTTTCCGTGTTTGACTCAGGGACCATCAAGCAGAGCCCCTTTCAAGGTGATGAAGACTATATCAACGAAATGATGGGGCGTGCATCCGGGATTCGTGAGGGACAACCAGCACAAGAGAACCAACCTCAAATCGCGGCAGATCCAGTGCAGGCCGAGTACATCGAGACGATGATTGGAGAGCGCGAAGCAGACAATATTTCGGTAGGCATTGCGAGTGACGACGCGACTCTTAGAGACCTAGAATCACGCGTGAAAGCCGGGCGCGAACTTTTGAGTTATGATCCGCCAGGTAAAAAGATTATCGATGGTTTGATTTCTGTCGGCGGGTTTGCCGACCTCGGGCAAGGGCTCATTGATTCGGCGGTTCAGGTTTCTGGCCAGAATGCCTTGAAGGCAATCGGAGGCGCTCAAGGGCAGCTTGCATCCGCAAAAAGTGAAGCCGAAGGTATGCTTAACCAACAGCTTCAAAAGAGCCAGCGAATGATGGAGCGTCTTCTTATGACACTTTCTATGTCTCGACGCGGCTAAAGATGAACTTTGAAAAGCTTGCGGACGCGCGTCTCAATGCAGGCTGGTTATCCATTGAACAAGCCATTCATTCTCTGCTGTCTGAGCCGGTCTCAGCGATAGAACTTCTCCATTCTACGTATCATTCTTTGAGTGAGATGGAGCGAAAGCTTTATCTGTATTCACCTCAACTGGTCGCTCGGATCGATAAAGAGGGGCAACTTAATTCTGCTCTCCTCTTTGAGCCTCCAAGAGTTCCAGATCATCGGCAAGGTTTAGAGGAGGGTTTACGCGTTCTTTTGACCTGGTTGGTGTCTCATGAGCGGGTCGCTGAAGCACAGGGCTGGGCTCAGCTAAGCCGGGTCTTGATGGAGTGTCTGCCTGATCTAGATTACCTCGATAAAGCCGCACAGGTCTCAATCTTTTGTGTGGGCGATCGAACGAGCAGGTATTATCTCAATTTGCAAAGCTTACAGGCGGCATCTCGGTCAGAATTGTTAAAGCAGGTTGATGCATCCGATTTGTACAACAAAGTTTACCCACTATCGGAACATGAGCAGCTCAGTTTAGGTGGCGTTGGTATCGAAATGCTACCCAAGGGATTTCGGACGAAACTCTATCTCCGCGGATGTCTCTCGGTGCTCATCCGAGAAGCGAAGCGCGTCATTGATGAAGAGGAACTTCCTCATCCAGGTCAGATTGAATCGATGGGTTTCATTCGAGACGATATGGATGCGGAGATGGCGATTGAGCTAGATTCCTCGGGAGCTCTCCGGACAAAGTGGGTGTATTTTGTTGGTCGCTCAGAGTTGGGGGTCAAATGTGCAGAGCACTGGATCTCTCGGGGTCGACATTGGGAAAAATTGAAGAAACTACTCACTATTCTTGGGGGTGATAAGAGCCTCTTCGCGTTGGGAATGGAATCACGTGCTGGTGACGATTGGCCGCGACGGATCAACGTTTATGCGCGTAAGGCTCGGGATTTTTGAGCTATTCTGCGCCTTTCATGTGGTCTGTGTAGCCGGTGCCCCGCATGAAAGCCTTGAGGCGTCTTCGCAATTTAGATTCAGCTGTCCGGATTTTCATACGGGTTGAACCGATGATTTCTGCAGCTTCTTCCTGACTTTTGTTTTCAACAAAGCGTAGGACGAGTAGCTCTTTATCTTCGGGTACAAGTTCGCGCATGAATTCTTGTATCAATCCGCGAAGCTCGGTTTTCTCAACTGTGGTTTGTTGATGTTGAGAGGGCTCAGCGAAAAGCACACCACCGTACTGGCGAGAATTTTCTCCATCGATGAGTGCAGAGTCACCTCGTGAGTCGTCCTCAGACACGTAGGAGCTGATGACCACTTCGCGGTTTCGAAACTGGTTGATGACCATATTTCGAGCGATTGCCAACACCCAGTTGGAGAATGAGTTGATCCCGTTGTAGGCATTACGCGCGCGATCTTCAAAGGCGCGCCGAAAGACCTCTTGAACCGCTACATTTAAGTCATCTTCGGTAGGGATTCCTTTGAAGTAGCAATGTCCGTCGCCACTCCGAAAGCTGAAGCCTGATTTTAGAAAACGCTTAACGCCCGGTTCATAATGAAGGTAGACCTCTTCCATTGCCTCTTTGGTCCCTTCTTTGAAGGCCTCGAGGAGTTCCTTATTTTTTGCCAAGAACATTTGAGTGTCTTTGCCCCTTCGTTCCTAACAATAGGCTTGCTAGGGCGATCGCTTCAACCGGGAAGAGACCGAATTAAGTCCTAAGTCCAAGAGGTCATCGAGCCCGCGTGCTGAGTTGAGACGCCAGTAGGGGAGTCTTTGGGTGTGCAGGAGTGTCGCCTTTTCACCCCAGGGGGTCTGCCAGCCATCGAAGGGGCTGTGGACCTGTTCGCCGCGAATAAACTGATAATCCCCCCTGGAAGTACTGATTGTAATCGTTCGCCCGTCTACGTTCACGCGCTGTTCGAGCGGTTCGAGGGCCTTGTGGTGAATTCGAGCGTCATAACTCGACCGTATGAGCTTTGCAGGTAAGGCGTGCTCTTGAAAGCCTCGGGCCCATAACCAGAGATGGTCCTCGCTCGGCAGCGGTGGAAGCTCTTGAGAGCCCTCGACGCTCGACTCGAAATACGAATGATGCAGACTCACACTTTTCTCCGGACGGAAACGGATGCTCTCGAAGGTGTGACCACACCATTCTTGGGCAGAAAAACTCAGTTTTAAGGCACCGTGAGCTGGGACCTTTGGACCTGACTGAAGTGCAACAAACGCGCTCGTCATCGTATGGTAGTCATATACACCGGTCTGAAAGTTACGAATAAGGTTGAGTTTGAGGGCTGGGATAATGTCTCGCCCCTGATTGCGGTCGGATTTAACGTTTTTGGTTAGGTTCCAAGGCTCAGTCACGACAATCGCGACGGCATAGCCTTTTCGTTCTTTTCCATAGCGCATTGTGGATAGCTCATAGACTGCGATTTCGGCGTTACCATCGCCCCAGTTCTTCCAGAAACCTGAGATGGGCGTAAGTGGGGTAGCACCGGAGGTGCCGGCCTGAGCCAGGATGATGAGAATTAGGAGGCATTGTAGGACACTTCGCATGATTTCTTCTTCGCTTTCGACTAGACTCATGGTGAGGAGACTTGCGTCGTTGTCGTTTCTTCCGACATAGTCTGCGTTCTGGAAAGCCTTACAGCAATAGGAGCTGCGCCCTGACAATGGATACGATTCGCGTCATGATCGCTGACGACCACGCCATTCTGCGAGCCGGCCTAAGGAGTCTCTTAGCGCTCCAAGAGGATATGGAACTCATAGCCGAAGCCATCGATGGCCAAGATGCGGTAAATAAAGCCGAGCAAAACAAACCCGACGTTCTCCTCATGGATATTACCATGCCTGGCATGAACGGTATCGAGGCCCTTAAACATGTCCGGAAAGTTTCTCCGGGAAGCCGTGTGCTGATTCTGACGATGCACGACGATCATGCCTACCTGCGCTCCGTCTTGGCAGCAGGGGGCTCGGGCTATCTCGTCAAACGCGCAGCGGATACCGAACTCTTGGCAGCGATTCGAACAGTGCATCAAGGCCGGTCATACATCGACGTAGGTCTGGAGAATAACCAGCTTCAAGCTGTTTTAGATAACGATGAGCAAGAAGCTTCGGATGCAGGTGGTCGTTCTCTCGATACATTAAGTGAGCGAGAGCGTCAGGTTCTTGAGTTGGTTGCCCTGGGTTATACGCACAAAGAGGTGGGCGAGGAACTTTCAGTCAGTGTGAAGACCGTCGAGACCTACCGGTCGCGGCTTTCCGAAAAATTGGGGCTACGCTCACGGGCCGAGTTGGTAAAATTCGCGTTGGATCGCGGCCTCCTCGATACGAGTCGGGCAAGCTCATAGAACCGCTGTGCGAACATTTAAAAGTACGTGCGACGATCTTCCTGACCCATCTTCAGTAATTTTCCTGATAGGCAAATCGATCAGGCTTAGAGATAGTAACAATGTTCGGTTGAGTTGCGGCCTTGGGGGATACTTTGCTGCTTCAACTGAATCCGGTGTTTCCGCTCTTGGGGAGGAGCTACACACCGTCTATGGCGTGCCAGTAGGGGGCACAAATGCCATGGGGTCGGCGCTGACGAGCAGTCGGGGGACAGCTCGCCAGCGCTTTCTCCGTTTTTGGGGACGAAAATAGTGCGAGAGCCGAAGATGACTCCCATTCAGCTAAGAGAGCATACCCAATCCAACCCGCTCGACGAACTCACGGGCTTCTGCGTCACCATCGGGCTCGCAACCGCTCGAGGCGATGAGGAGTGTTTGACGGAGCTGGCGCGTGAACTGATCAATGCAGATGAGGCCAAAGTTGTGGCGGGATTTGAGGTAGTATTACAAACCCACCTTTTCGCCGGTTTTCCGAAGACTATTTTCGCGCTTCGTCTTTTTCAAACGCTTGGGGTGTCGGTGCCAGACGACCTTAAAGATGAACGCGAGGAATCGGTGGTTTTGGCGGATGGGGAAGCGCTTTGCGCACAGATCTATGGTAGCGCGTATGACCGTCTGCGAGAAATGATGGCCTCGCTCCACCCGGAGTTTGATCAGTGGATGGTGATGACTGGCTATGGGCGAGTCTTAAGTCGTCGTGGATTAGAGGCACGACAACGAGAGCTTGCTGTCCTGCCAGTTCTTGCTGATCAACGCGCATGGCCTCAACTTGAGAGCCACGCTGCGGGTGCACTTCGTTGCGGTGCGAGTTCTGAAGAAGTTCTCACAAGTCTTGGACTCTGGGCTGTCTCGGTTTCAGATCAAATGAGCATGACTGCTCTGAAGCATGTGGAACGTGCTTTGGCCCGCGTCGTTTGATGCTCAACGGCACGAAGCTTCAAAGACACGGTCCGACGTACCGCCTTTACCAACTGGAATCTTTAGACATTGACCACAACGTGGGCAGAGGCCGCGATATGAACGCCCATCTTCTGTCTTAAAAATACGACGGTAGACGTTCGCGCACTTAAAGTAGATGCCCAGCCAAGCACGGGGCTTATTCTTAGGACTCGCTGTCATACCGCAGGTATCGACGAAAATCCGTGTGGCTTAAGTTATCCTCGCTTTGATTGTCGCTGCGATGCACCCAGGACGCGCTTTCGAATTCGAATAGCCTCTGGAGTAACTTCGACCATCTCGTCGTCCCTAATCCACTCGAGGCAGCGCTCCAATGGCATCTGGCGCGGTGGCGCTAGGGTCGTTGCATCGTCTTTACCTGCAGCACGAACGTTGGTGAGTTTCTTTTCTCGTACAACGTTTACGTTGAGGTCGTTGTCGCGACTGTGTTCGCCGACAACCATGCCCTCGTACGTATCAATACCTGAGCCAATAAAGAGCTCACCGCGCGGCTGGAGGTTGAAGAGAGCGTAGTTCGTTGTCGGGCCTGGACGGTCGGCGACCAACGCTCCATTTGCCCGCTGTGGCAGATCGCCGCACCATGGCAGCCATCCTTCGAAGACGTGATGAACGATTGCGGTGCCGCGGGTAGTGGTTAGGAGAAGGTTTCTCAACCCGAAAATACCACGGGTGGGGATAGTGTATTCCAAGCGCATGCGGTCGCCCTCGAGTCGCTGGTCCAACATGACCCCGCGTCGTGGCCCGATGTGTTCGGTAACAATGCCCATGAACTCAGTCGGGACATCGATTACCAAGCGCTCAAGTGGTTCTTCTTTACCCTCTTCACCTTCGCGCGTAACGACCTCAGGTGTTCGAACGCAGAATTCGTAGAGTTCCCGACGCATTCCTTCGATAACGACCGATAGCTGGAGCTCTCCTCGCGCCATAACTCGGAATTGGTCTGGTGACTCGCCCGGCTCTATGCGGATACTCGGGTTGGAATAAGCTTCACGCTCAAGTCGGTCCTTGAGGTGACGGCTGGTGACGAACTTTCCGCCACTCCGTCCCGCCATTGGGCCGTCGTTGACCTGGAAGACCATCGAAACGGTAGGTTCATCTACTTCAATTGGCTCGAATGTCTCGGTCACTTCCGGCAGTGATATTGTGTCACCAATATTCAGCTCACCAACGCCGGCGATTGCGACGATGTCGCCACCTTGAGCCGAGTCTAGGGGAAAGCGTTGGGTTCCCTTGAAGCCGAAGATGTTTGCGATTCTTGCGTTGCGCTCGGTGCCACTTGCATCGACAACTTTTACTGGCGTGTTGATCTTGATCTCGCCAGAGTAGAGTCGCCCAACTGCAAGACGCCCGACGTAATCGTCGTAGCCAAGCTGATTGACTTGCATGGTGAAGGGTTGTTCCACGCGGCGATTAGCGGCAGGGATGCCAGAGATAATTGCATCGACCAATGGGCGAATATCGGTGCCTGGAACGTCTAGGTCGTTGGACGCGGTTCCTGCTCGACCATTTGTGAAGAGGATAGGACATTCGAGGTCTTCTTCGTCGCCACCGAGGTCGATGAGCAACGAATAGCATTCTTCGACAACCTCAAGAGCCCTGGCATCAGCTCGGTCGATTTTGTTGACCGCAATGACCATCGGTAATTTGAGTTCCATCGCCTTTCGCAGGACGAATCGGGTCTGTGGCATAGGGCCTTCGGCCGCGTCGACGAGGAGTACAACACCATCGACCATACGTAGGGTTCGCTCGACCTCTCCACCAAAGTCGGCGTGTCCCGGTGTATCGACGATCTGGATCTGAGTATCGTCGTACTGAACGGAGGTGCACTTCGCCATAATGGTGATGCCGCGTTCACGTTCTTGATCCATGGAGTCCATGGCGCGCTCAACAACGGCTTGATTATCACGGTAGATACCGCTCTGTTGGAAAAGCGCGTCAACGAGGGTGGTCTTGCCATGGTCAACGTGGGCGATAATGGCCACGGTGCGGAGATCAGAAACGGTACTCATGGTGATTTCCTAATTAAGGGGTATCGGATGCTTTCGGATCCGGTGTGGGCGACGGTTTCGCTGGAGAGGCTTTCGGTGCCGGCGTTGGGGTCGTCGCTGCTTTAGTTGGGGTTACTTTCGTGTCTTCTTTAGTCGCTGCCTTCGTCGGTTCTTGTGGGGGTGCAGCCTTTTGAGGTGCGGCAGCCTTCTTGTTTGACGTTGCTGCGGTCTTGCCGCGTGGCTTCGGCGTCGAACGCTGAACCTGTTTTGGCGCTTTGACGGTTTTTTTCGACGACGTCAATGGTGGCTGTCGCGCTTGTGATCTTGCTTGTTGTCTCCGTGCGGGGGCTCTGGAGCCATGTACCGCGCGTCCACCCTCACTCATTTCGGTACGCGTCTTAAGATCGTTGAGCATTCCCTGAACCAGGCTTGGGTTCGGATGATGCTCCAGCGCCTGGTGCAGGCACTCAATTGCATCGACCCGTTGCCCTGATGCTTCCAATGCGAAACTTTTCTCAAAGAGAATTTGCGCATGAACCACTGGGTCTTCCATGATCTCGAGTGAAGACCAAACCTCAACCGCTTCGCTGTGCCGCTCCAAGATGGTAAGAGCGCGCGCGCGGAGAAACGCCGCGCGATAATCTAGTTTGGGATCTTCGTTGGACTCTTCTATTTCGGCGCTGAGTACCTCAACGCGCTCAAAGCGCTTGAGGTCAAAGAGGAGATCTGCAAGCTCAAGCCCAACCCGAGCGCGGCTTGCCGGGTCCCGGAGCGTTTCGCGAAGCGCTTCATAGGCCTCGATGGCATCCTTTGGGCGCTCGAGTCGGTACCGATAAAGCTCCGCAATCGCGAGTCCCGCTTCAGTAGCTAGCTCAGAATTAGGGTGGGTCTCGATGAGTCGCTTCCAGTCATTCACCGCAGCTTCATAGCGTCGGAGACGATGCTGGTTGAGCTTGGCCAACTTCTCGAGCAGCTCGCGGTGCTCGTTCTGCAACTGAGGATTTGGGGCATCGAGCAGCTCCGATTCGAGACGCGTAAGCTGCATTCGATAAAGTTCTTCGGCGGCTTCGTGCTTCCCTTCAAGCACCAACCTGTCGGCTTGTTTGCCCTCCGGTGTACCGAGTTGGCAGCCGGAGAGAGCAATTACGGTGAGCGCGGATAGAAGTATCCATCCTCGGTGGTTGAGCACGCTAAGCCTCGCTTGGAGCGTCGCCCCCCTCGTCGCCCTCCGTCGTAGCTTCAGTTTGCATCTCGGCGGCTTCCCCGTCCCCGTCTGAGGTTTCTCCGTCGGTAGGCTCGTCGGTTGGTTCGTCGACCCGCGCAATACTTGCGACGCTGTCCCCGTCACCAATATTGATGATTTTCACGCCCTGGGTGCTTCGACCAACGATTGAAATTTGCTCGACCGGCGTTCGGATAATGATGCCGCTCGATGTAATGACCATGAGGTCATCGACAGGTCGTGCTGCAAGAATTCCAGATACCAGACCGGTTTTCTCTGAGAGCTTGAAGTTGATGAGCCCAGAGCCCCCTCGACCTTGAACGCGGTATTCATCAAAGCCAGTACGCTTTCCGAAGCCTTGTTCGCTGATACTCAAGAGGTGTGGGAAGTCTTCCCGCACGACGACCATCCCAACGACTGCATCATCGTCTTTCTTGAGGTTGATGGAGCGAACGCCTCGGGCAGTTCGGCCCATGGCGCGAACATCCTCTTCGGAGAATCGAATCGCCATACCCATGCGGGTTCCGATGATGATCTCATTGGATCCATCGGTGTGATCAACGCCGATGAGTGAGTCGTCGTCATCGATGGTCAGAGCGATGAGCCCAGAAGTACGTGGCTTCGCAAATGACAGAAGGTCTGTCTTTTTGATGTAGCCGCGCGCCGTACTGAAAATCAGGTAATGACCGTCGGTGAACTCTTTAATCGGTAGTACCGCAGCGATGGCTTCGTCTCCCTCGAATGGGAGCAGGTTCACGATATTTTTACCGCGTCCCGTTCGGCTACCTGCTGGGATCTGGTGAACTTTGAGCCAGTAGACTTTGCCCCGGTCGGTGAAGACTAAAACATAGCTGTGAGCGGACGCGATAAAGACGTTGTTGACGACATCTTCAGACCGTGTGGTCGCAGCAGTCTTGCCTCGTCCACCGCGGTTTTGGGCTTGGTAGATATCCAACGGAACACGCTTGATATACCCAGCTTGGCTTACAGTCACGACACAGTCTTCATCAGCGACGAGGTCCTCTGCTGAGATTTCCTTACCATGCATTACGAGTTCGGTGCGGCGAGGATTTGCGTACTCTTCTTTGATTGCAAGTAGCTCGCCCTCGATGACTTCCATGAGTAGGGAATCTGAGCCGAGGATTGCGAGAAGCTTCACAATTGTGTCGCGAAGCTCGCGGCCTTCGTCGGTCAGCTTGTCGCGTTCAAGACCGGTTAGTCGACCGAGTCGCATATCGAGAATTGCTTGAGCTTGTCGCTCGTTTAGCTTCACATGACCACGCTCGAGTGCCAGCTTACCTGTCTCGTACTCGAAAGTGAGTAGGTCATTGCACACGTCCGTAAATGCCGGCGTCATGGTGAGCTCTTCTGCCATCAGTCGTTCTTTCGCTGTGGCTGGATCTGGCGCGCCTCGAATGATTTCGACAATACGGTCGATCGCGTCGATTGCCGCGAGCAGTCCGAAGACGACGTTGAATCGCTTTCGAGCTTCCCCGAGTTCGAACAGGCTTCGTCGGGTGACGACTTCGCGTCTGTGGTCGAGGAAGTGTCGCAGGATATCCCTAATTGAGAGTACCTGAGGCTGCCCTTCGACAATCGCCAGCATGTTGATGCCGAACGAGGTTTGAAGGGATGTCAGTCGATAAAGCTGATTAAGGATAACTTCACCGAATGCGTCACGCTTGCATTCGATAACGACCCGCATACCGTCACGGTCCGACTCGTCTCGGATATCACTCACACCTTCGAGTCGTTTTTCGCGCACTAAGACGGCGATTTTTTCAACGAGCTGGGCTTTGTTTACCTGATAGGGGAGCTCATCGATGATGATGCGGTCGCGGTCTTTGATTGTTTCGACGCGCGCTTTTCCACGGACGTGAATAATACCTCGACCGGTCTCGTAAGCCTGACGGATTTTCGATGTGCCGTAAATGATACCACCGGTCGGGAAATCTGGACCGGGCAAATGCTCCATGAGCCCATTCAGGTCGATTTCTGGGTTGTGGATGAGTGCGACCGTCGCATCGATGACCTCACCGAGGTTATGCGGTGGTATATTGGTCGCCATACCAACGGCGATACCAGCAGAGCCGTTGACGATGAGGTTGGGTACACGCGTTGGCAGAACCAACGGTTCCTCAAGAGAGTCATCGTAGTTTGGTCCGAAATTTACCGTCTCTTTGTCGATATCAGCGAGGAGCTCTGAGGCGAGCTTTGCCATGCGAACTTCGGTGTAACGCATCGCCGCAGGAGCATCGCCGTCGATACTTCCAAAGTTGCCTTGGCCGTCGATGAGCATGTGTCGCATCGAGAAGGGCTGTGCCATTCGAACGAGCGTATCGTAGACCGCTTGATCGCCATGAGGATGGTACTTACCGATAACGTCCCCGACGATACGGGCCGACTTTTTATACGCGCGGTTATAACCATTGCCCAGTTCGTGCATCGCGAAGAGAACGCGCCGGTGAACTGGCTTGAGTCCATCACGGACATCAGGGAGTGCGCGACCGATGATAACCGACATTGCATAGTCGAGGTAGGAGGCACGCATCTCCTCTTCGATGTCGATCGGAAGAGGGCTTGGATATATATCAGAGTCCGTCATGACGGCGGCTTATAGCGGAGAGCAGGGTCCTCGGCAATTGGCTAGAGCAACTCGAAGACCACTTAAAGAAAGACTTTTCCGATGACCGGGACGAAAAGGAATGGTTGAGCGGGGTGATTGGTTGCGATGACGACTAAACCAGCCGATTGATCGGTATCCGGATGGTAATTAATGCTCAGGGTGAGTGTTTCGTTGGGGGCCAAGGAAATGGGGAATATTGCTGGGTTTATTAGCTCAAACGTCCCTGAATTCATACGGTTGATAGCATCGGTTGATTGAAAGAGGTCACCCGCGAGTAAAGTGATACGGTCCGTGCTTGTATTGGTGATTTGAAGCGGCTCATTTACGTGCAACTCTTCAGGCATCGCATCGAGAAAAAACGTCATTTCAAGCGGAAACACATCGATTGCATAACCGACGGACCCGGTGACCTCATGCTCCGGCTCCGGCTCGAGACCGCAATTAAGGCAATTCTCGGGGTCTGAGTAAGGAACACTGTCGAGAGGCTGGAGTTCGCTTCCCCCACATCCAAGCAAGATAAAGCCGAGAGTGAGCAAGACCCGGGACGAGCACGTCCGCATAGGTGATATCTCAAAATTTGATCGATGGGCTCCCATCACCACCCCCTTGTGATTAGTTTCTACCGAAACATCGGCGAGATCCAAAATTTATTTAAATAAAACAGTGGTTTATGTGGTTTTATGTAGGTGGTTTCAAGCGATGTAGGTAAGTCTCATATCGCTGTCGCCTGACGCGTTGCGCCGTAACTTACCTTGAACATTAGGGTTTTAGTTGCGTGTCGAACCTGATAGGAGGCGCGCCGCGAGATGTCGTGCAAGGAGGACTTTCAGTGGCTCAAGACGTTGTATTACCCCAGATGGGTGAATCGATTGCAGAAGGTACGATTACAACCTGGTTGAAATCGGTTGGAGACCGTGTGGAAAGAGACGAAGCGCTCTTTGAGATGTCTACAGATAAGGTAGATGCAGAGATTCCGTCGCCGGCTGAAGGCGTTTTGCTCGAGATTAAAGTCGAAGCAGGCTCCACGGTCGAAGTTGGGACAGTTGTTGCCGTGATTGGCGAGGAGGGTGAATCAACCTCCGGTAGCGGAAGTGGCGCCGGTGAGGCTCCTGACGCAGGCACAGCTGAAGTTGCTGCTCAGCCAGCAGCTGCTCCAGTCGCAGCATCGGCTGCGACGGGCGCGGAATCGGTTGAAGATCGACGGCGCACGAAGTCCAGCCCACTTGTTCGCAAAATCGCCGCTGAGCATGGAATTGATGTTGAAAGTGTTCCTGGAACAGGCGTCAGTGGTCGCGTAACGAAGAAAGACATTCTAGCCTTCATCGACCAAGGTGCGGCCCCAGCCGCAGCGCCAGTCGCTGCTCAGGCACCAGCCCCTGCAGCTCCAGCCCCCGCCGCTCAGGCCCCTGCAGCTCCAGCGGCTGCCGCGGCTCCGGCTGCAGCACCGGCTTCAGGCCCGGTTTCGGTCGGCTTTAGTGGCGAACTACCTGCTGCGTACCGTGGCAAGGTTATGCCCGGAGACCGCGTCGAAACGATGTCCAATATGCGTGCGAAAATCGCCGAGCACATGGTTGTCTCGAAGCAGGTTTCGCCCCACGTCAACACCGTCTGGGAAGTGGACTTCACGCACGTCGATAAGCTTCGAAAGAAGTACAAGGCGAGCTGGAAAGAGCGTCACGGCGTCAACCTCACTTACACCTCGTTCATTCTGAAAGCGACGGCGGATGCAATTAAGGCGTTCCCGGTGATGAATGCGAGCATCAACGGTAACGAGGTTATTTATCACCAATCTGTAAACCTTGGGCTGGCGGTCGCTCTAGATTGGGGCTTAATTGTTCCTGTTGTAAAAGGCTCGGACGAGCTTAACACCCTCGGGTTGTCGCGTCGCGCGAATGATTTAGCTGAGCGTGCGCGCAGCAAGAAGCTCGACTTTGCGGAAGTCCAGGATGGGACATTTACAATCACCAACCCTGGTGTATTCGGCCCAACGATGGTCTTCCCAATTATCAATCAACCTCAGGTTGCCATCCTTGGGATCGGCAAGGTTGAGAAAAAGCCGGTCATCATTGATGACATGATTGCCGTTCGTACGAAGGCCTTTATGACTTTGGCCTTCGACCACCGTCTTGTTGATGGCGCGGATGCTGATCAGTTTATGAAGCGCATCAAAGAAGGCATCGAGTCGTTTGATGAAGGTGAGCTCGGTTAAAATCGATGCGCGTTGAGCGAATGGGGGATTCAATCCCCTATGGCCCGATGCTCGCACTCCAAGAAGAGCGGCATCACGAGGTGCGCAACGATACCTCCCGGGAGACGCTCTTTCTTCTTCAGCATTGCTCGGTTGTAACCCT
>JAYYQC010000046.1:0-7181 GCA_036128675.1 Myxococcota bacterium
CACATTCGACATCACATCCGGATTCAGTTATCGTGACCACACAGAATTCACGAACAGCGAGAAGGGCGAAAAGACAGTTATGAAAGTGGGTTCTCGAGGAGATTATGGTCTAAGAGCACTGACACTTCTGGCATCCGAGCATCATCTCAATAAGCCCATGCAAATCCACGCAATTGCCTCTCGACAGCAAATCCCTGAAGATTATCTGAGACAACTTTTGCTGCAGCTGCGGACCGCGGGACTGGTCAAAAGCGTCCGAGGTCCACATGGTGGCTACCTCCTCGCCAAAGCTCCGACCGATATAAGCATGAGCGAGGTACTCCGAGTGCTCGAAGGTGCCCCGGACGAGATGACCTGTCGCTATGCTAAAGGAGAAGTTAGCGAGCCCTGCGCACTTTATGCAGGCTGTGCGATGCGGCAGCGTTGGGACAATGCGACAACTGCGTTGGCCGCGGTGTTGGAGGAAACCATGATCTCCGACCTCGTGGCCAGTGGGAATGCTTCCGCCAAGAAGCGGGAATCCGCAGGAGAAGCCAATGAATAAGCGAGAGGAGTTTCTTAGGCTCGCTAGTCGGTGCAATGTCATCGAGTTAATGCGCATCTGCTATGCAGCGGACGCACCGGTGACGCCCGAGCGGCTTAATCGCTATCTCGAAGCTCTTCGAGCCAACGGCACAAACCGAGCGGTCTTCGCGTCCGTTATTCTATGCTATGACCTCGCCCGCCGCGGCGACTCTCAGAAACAGCAAGAATTCGAGTGCCTCGCCTATCTGCTTTACTCATCGCCTGAGCGAACACTCTACTTAGACGAGCTCCTGAGTGACGTGCCGGAAATTGCCATGATCTGGCGCGACTGCGAGCACTATCTCGAAAGTATCGATTCGCGCTTCGGACCAGAGCCCGAGCCTGTCAACATCGATGCGATTGCCGAACCCATCTCACTGCCCCCGACACGTCGGGCTGAAGATCCACCCGAGATTCAAGCGAAACTCAGAGAAATACTGACGTTCTTTTTCCAGGATAACCCCAATTATCCGACGCCGATGCCTCAAGCGGGTTTTCGCTTGAACGGACCCAGCGATGTTCAGCGCTTCGAGTTGTGTCTCGGGGACCTCGAGCCTCTGGCCCGAGTCTCGTCGAAGGCGCATGCGCTCAAGACATGGTTGGAGCTCTTCTTCGGGCTCCACATGCGGTCGCGCGGCCTCTTTGGCACCATCAACCAGAAAAAAGTAAGGACGCTTGAAAGTGGTCTTCGAGGCTACCTTGAGTCTGGACCTGAGTTCTTCGAGCTCTCGGGCTATTTCTCAACGGACTATGTTCAAGAAGGCGCATGGGAAATGATCGGAGAGTTTATCTACGATTTCTCCGGTTGGCTGAGCCATCGGCCTCTCAACACCGGGATCGAAGTCGTGTCCTCGTACCCAATCATTGCGCGGCTCGATGCCATTTATCAGCGACGCGGCGATGAACGACGACGAGGGCAACGCGACCGCTATTAAGCGCCCTCTTCCCACCAAGAGCGCTCGACAAGAAGTAAAATCCTACCTAAAGGTTCAGGGCTACAGTTTATAAGGGAGTCCACAAGTGAAAATCACGGTAATCTCAGGCACGAACCGGCGTGGTAATACGAGCCTCAAGGTCGCAAAGAATATTCAGAGCCGCTACGACAGTGCGGGGGCGAGCTCGACGACGGTCATTGACCTCTGCGAGATGCCACTCTCACTCTTCAGCCCAGATGCCTACTCCGAAAAACCGCAAGAGTTTGAAGAATATTCTCAAAATGTTCTCGATGCCGATGGCTTGGTGATCGTGGTACCGGAGTACAATGGAAGCTATCCAGGTGCTCTTAAGCTCTTTATTGATATGCTCAAATTTCCAGAGAGCTTTGAAAACAAGCCCGTTGCCTTCATTGGCATCGCCGCGGGGATCTGGGGCGGCTTAAGGCCAGTCGAGCATCTTCAACAAGTCTTCGGTTATCGAAACGCCCTTAATTTTAATGAGCGTGTTTTCATCCCCGCAGTTCATAAAGCTTTTGACTCAGAAAATGGCTCATTCAACCCACCACTCATCGAAGAGCTCTTAGAGAGCCAAACTAAAAATTTTCTGAATTTTGTACGTCGGCTCAAATTTGATTGAGTAAGTTATGCTCCTACGGTGCGATGCGTCTTGCTTACGATTTGACTGCCGTCTACAACCCCCGGCCGATACGCGCTATCCCAGGAGTTGCAGATGGCTTCGGCCCTTACAATGATACCTAAATCCTCAGTCAAACCTTTCTCCGATGAAGAGCTTTTGGACCTTCACCACAAGCTCCTAAAACCGAGACTCATCGAAGAGAAGATGCTCAAGCTCCTTCGACAAGGAAAGCTGAGCAAGTGGTTCTCGGGCATCGGACAAGAAGCTATTTCCGTTGGAATCACCGCTTCTCTGACACCGAGTGACTATATCCTCCCCATGCACCGCAACCTCGGTGTATTTACCGGTCGCGACCTTCCATTGGAGCAACTACTCGAGCAGCTCATGGGCCTGGGAGAAGGGTTCAGTAAAGGCCGCGAGCGAAGCTTTCACTTTGGGTCTCTTGAACACCGCATCGTGGGGATGATCAGTCACTTGGGTGCAATGCTGCCGGTCGCCAATGGACTAGCACTGGCTCAAGAACTCCAAAGTTCCAGCAATATCGCGGTAGCCTTTACCGGTGATGGAGCAACCAGCGAAGGCGATTTCCATGAGGCGTTAAATCTCGCCGCAGTATGGAAATTACCGGTCGTCTTCATCATTGAGAACAATCAGTATGGGCTCTCAACTCCTGTCTCAGAACAGTACGCCTGCGAGAATCTCGCCGACCGTGCCAAAGGCTATGGCATGCCCGGTGTCGTAGCCGATGGAAATAATCTGCTCGAAGTCATCGAAACGTTTCAGACAGCATCCGAGCGAGCGCGGCGAGGGGACGGACCGACTCTCATTGAGTTTAAGACCTTTCGTATGCGTGGACATGAAGAAGCCAGCGGAACGGCCTACGTCCCCAAGGCATTGATGGACGAATGGGCATCAAAGGACCCAATCGATCGCTTCGAGGCTCAGCTGAAAGAGCAAGGCGTTGGTGACGAAAAGCTTTTTGCGGCAAGACGAAAGACGATTCGAAAAGAAATAAACCAAGCGGTAGACAACGTTTTGACTCGTCAAGCGCCCAGTAGAGATGCCGATACCGAATTGGCTGATGTCTTCGCACCTAAAAGGGAAAAAGCCCCCCTCTCGGATGCCCATAGTATTGCAACCGACGGGCGCCCTGAAACGGTGCGCTATGTTGACGCAGTTCAAGATGCGCTCAGAACCCGAATGACTGAAGACGAACGCCTGGTCATCATGGGACAAGACATCGCAGAGTACGGCGGCGTCTTTAAGATTACCGAAGGCTTTCTTGAAGCCTTTGGCCAAGCGCGCGTTCGCAATACGCCCATTATCGAGTCGGGCGCTATTGGCGCAGCTTTAGGCCTCGCATTTGAAGGTTTCCGCCCAATTGTTGAAATGCAATTTGGTGACTTCATCACCTGTGGCTTTAATCAGATCGTAAACAACCTCGCTAAGACCCACTATCGCTGGGGTGCCGAAGTACCCGTCGTCATCCGAGCTCCAGTCGGCGGTGGTGTCGGCGCGGGTCCTTTTCACTCTCAGTGTCCAGAGGCGTGGTTCACACACCTTCCAGGCATCAAAGTTGTTGCACCGGCCTTTCCCGAGGACGCACGCCGGCTCTTACTTGGGGCCATCGACGACCCCAATCCCGTGCTATTTTTAGAGCACAAATTGCTTTACCGAAGTGTACGAGGCGAGATTGCTCAGGGCTCTAATTCTGGCGAAGATCTCGGCCAGGCGAAGGTTGTCAGACCCGGCTCAGACCTGACCATCATCACTTGGAGCGGCAGTGTTCACACCGCGCTTGAGGCAGCCGAAGCACTCGCCGAGAGCGATGATCTTGATATTGAGGTCATCGATCTGCGGACACTCATCCCTTGGGACCGTGAAACTGTCTTTGCATCGGTCAAAAAGACCAACCGAGCGCTTGTTTTCCACGAGGCAACCAAGACCGGCGGCTTTGGCGGCGAGATCGCGGCAACACTGGCAGAGCATACGTTTGACTACCTTGACGCACCTGTGATGCGCGTAGCGAGCCTAGATACACCGGTACCATTCGCGAAGTCACTCGAGAGAGAATTCTTACCAAACCAGAGACTTTATAAGGCACTACGCGAGCTTAGTGCCTACTGAAACTTGCCAATTAATTGCCGAGAGACCAATCGCGCTATATCTTTAATACCAGCAATAAGTGTCGAACGGCGTAGCACACAACAGATAGAAGGTAGGGAAAAGCATGAGCGAGAAAGTTTTATCCGGCCTAAAAGACGGCATTCAGATGCCTGTAGCGTGGAATTGGGACCACCGATTCACTGCCGCGTTAGCAATTGTGAGTGATGAACAAGCCCAGGGGGTCATCACCCGTCTTCGTAACACCATGACCGAAATCGACCATGCAACGAGCCTGGAGATTGACGGTTCAGACCTATCAAGTTTGTCTCAACACTTGGGCAACCTTCGCGGCGAGCAGCAACTCTACGTCAAGACCCTGGAAGATGGTGAGATAGCCTACTGTACCGCGTGGCCTTGGCTCAGCGGCGACAACATTTCGTTTCGATTTGGCGTGTTCAACATCAACAGCAACGAAGCAATCGAGCAGCCGTCGCGCTCAAAGTTTTGCCCGCAATAAAACGTCGTCGCCTCGAGACGTGTTTTAGAACCTTGCTCTTAACCCTATCATCGGTAGCACGTAACCCGGCGCGTTTTCATCTTGTTCGCCGAATGTTTCCGCAGCGACCAGCGCATTTCCAATATCGACATAGAACTCCAGTGCCCATGTGGGATAAACGACCCGTCGATCAAAACGGATATCAAATCGTGTGAACGATGCACCTCGCTCGGTGTTTTCTAAGGTATAAAATTCTGGGGTCTGAGGGGTGCCACTTTGGTAAAGCACCCGAGCAGAGATTCCCCAGCCCCTCTCCAGTTCAAATCCCATCACGAGATTAGCAACATGTTCGCGGTCGAGCGTAAACCAACGCCACCCCGTTCCCCAGTTTCGCGTTGAGCGGGACCAAGTATAGCTCAGCCAGCCAAAGAGCCCTTGGGTTCTTAATCTGCGAACGAAAAATTCGACGCCATACGCACGTCCCTCAACCGCGATCGGAATTTCCCCCGATTCGTCTACCATCCCCCAATCCAGCGATAGATTCGTCATCCTGCTAAAGAAGCCGGTCAAACTGTAACGCCATACATCTCTCTCGAGGCTCAGGCCCATCGACGAACGCCATGCCTTTTGCATACCAAGGTTCAAAAGACCGAAATCGAGACCGGGGATAATCAACGGCACCCGCGGTGGCTGAGAGAAAAGACCGGTCGACGCCTTGAGATGAAGCTTCGTATAAGGTGAATCGATGAGCTTTTGTGTAAGCCTAACTCGGGCATTCCAAGCGTCCAGGGTATTTTCTCGTTGATGAATAAAGTCGTAACGCACCCCAGGTGCAATCACGAGCCCAATGGTAGGAATACGCACTTCGGTGGACAGGTAAGCTGAATGCTGACCTCGCCATGCCTCTGCGTCCTTAAGAAAGTCTTCCTCGGGTAAATTATTCTCGGGGTTGTCGAGGCTCGCATCGTCCGGTCCGTAGCCTGGTGGCCTTTCCTCCACATATTGCTCAGCAATTGCATCCACGACCGCTTGATTCACATCTACATCATCAAACGAAAGCTTGGACTGTAGACCGCTGTCCACAATCCAGTCATCGGAGAAAACCCAACGGTAATTGAGATTAAGCCCAAGAGCACTGGTGGTGAGTTGCTCGGGTTGATCTGGAAGACTCGAGGTCGAAAACTCGGTCATGGTTCCCAGCTTGAGCCCTTTGGACACATACTCGTAAAGCAGTCGATGAAACTGCAAACGCAATGGTGCAAGGCCGGTTTCAGCCATGAAGCTATCGCCGGCTCCATAGAGTGCAACACGCTGCCGTGTACGCCCCTGAGTCTCTGACCATTGCCCGTGATAATCCCAATAACTCAAATCGAGGTTCGTTCCGGCCAAGCGAAGAAGGTAGCCCGGGTATCCAAGACGACCGCTTGCAAGCCAGACACCATGACCATACTCGCGTCGGACCAAGGCCCCCGCCTGCGCCAAATTTAAGTTTCCTTCGGCAACGTCGTTCTCTTGCGCTAGATCGAAACCAGTCTTAGCCGAGATAATTCCACCAATCTGTCCACCATATTGAACACCGGCGTCGCCCGACTCATAAGAAATGCTCTGCAAGAGTTCCGGATAGATAACCGATGGGCCGGCTAAGAAATGAAAGACTAAGGGGGCCAGAAATCCATCGATCCAAACTGCACTGTGGTTAGGTCCCGTGCCGCGTACAACAGGTAAAGGGTAGACTGAAGAAACATTCGAGACACCGGGTAGGGTCTGAATTGTTCGGAATGGATCGTTGAGCGATCCCGCAACGTGGGTGAGCTCCTTTTGGGTTAAGACAAGGCGTGACCCCGTACGCTCACGTTGACCTCGGACAACTTGCCGATACCCCCCGAAGGCGCTCTCTGGTAACAACATAATATCGAACGACAAAGACGTATCGGCCGCCGCATCAAAAGATGAGATAAGAGCGAGGTAACCATCGCTCTCTACCACTACTTGAAGGGCATCGAATGCCTCCAAAGCCATCTCCACTCGACCATCCTCGTTGGTCATCGCTGAAGCAATTTCAAGTTCGTCAGAATACACCCTGATTCTCACGTCGCGAAGCCGTCTCGACGAGCCTTCTTCGAACACCTGCCAGACGACCTGCGCTCTTGGTCTTTGCGATGATTCCAGCTCTAATCGTAGCGGCACCCTAACCGCTAGAGCCACTCCAGTCTGTGACGCTGGGATAAATTTCAAATTTAAGAGACGCGCTAGGAGCCAATCATAATGAGCCGACGCCAGTGATAAGTCCTGTACTTCGACTACCTCGCCCCGCTCATTGATTGTTAAGGTTACCTCAACCTGCGTGGTATCGACACCGCTCTGAGGCGGAATCCGTAAATCCAATGGCGGTCCGGCCAGACGCGGCGGCTCAATCTCACCGCTTTCTGCTGAAGAATCTGGA
>JAYYQC010000047.1:0-16731 GCA_036128675.1 Myxococcota bacterium
CCACAACATGACTTTGACATCCTGAGCATGAAACCCATCGATCATCGCTTGGGCGTCAGGAAAAAGGTCAGTATCAAATTCGAACGTGCTGTAACCGGTCGACCAAGGCGAATCGATGATGATCGCGCCTACCGGAATGTCCCGTTCTAAATAACCAGCGACGAGCGCCTCTGCGCTCTCTTGAGTACTCTCATCTTCCCAAACCCAATGCTCAAAGGACCAAGCCGGAAAGGGTAAGGTATCCCTCATATCGTCTTCAGTTTGCTCATTCCCACAAGCGGCCACCAGGAAGAAGAGCAGACACGCACCTCCCCAAGATTGAATCGTCGATTTCAGCATTTTAATCCCCCAATGGCCGCTGACTTAATTGAACTTTTAAACTTTTGTCTAGCGAGTCAAGGCTGAACATTGCACTCCGGCGACGGAGATCGTATCCCGCTTTCCACCAATTGAAGGAGATTGCAGATGGCCTCACTCGACGATCAAATCAAAGACGCAATGAAAACGGCAATGAAAGCCAAAGAACAGACGACCCTGCAAACCATCCGGATGGTTCGAGCCGAGATGCAGGCCCGTCTCAATGAGGCCGGAGGCCCCACAGAACCAAGCGACGCGCTCTGGGTTGAGGTGATCCAAAGCTACCAAAAGAAGCTCAAGAAATCCCAACAAACCTACCGAGAGCTCGGCGATGCCGGGGCCGAGAAGGTCAAAGACCTCGATGCCGAAATCGCAGTGTTGAAGCCGTTTCTTCCTCAGATGATTGAGGGTGCTGAGCTCGAGGCACTCCTCGATGGGATTATCGCCAAAACCGGTGCGACCGGCCCTCGGGATATGGGTAAGGTGATGGGCCTACTCATGAAGGATCACAAAGGCAGCGTCGATGGCGGACAGGTGCAGCAGATTCTGAAGGCTAAGCTGAACGGTTAAAGAGCCGCTGGTAGTTTTCAACGATGGCCGCTTGCATTGCCACTACCTCGATACCCCGCGCTTCAGCCATTGCCTCTACACCCACCGGAACATTGGATGGTTCATTCGGCGTGTCGCGGTCTGGTCCCATGTAAGGACAGTCGGTTTCAGTGAGAAGACATTCGAGCGGTAATTTAGCTGCGTACCGCTGAAAGCTCTCCGCTCGAACAACAACAGGTGGAATCGAGAGGTAATAGCCGGCGTCGGCAATCCGTCGTGCAAGCTTCAGCTTACCTCCGAAACAGTGAAAATCAGCCTTCTCAACCTTCATTTCCTGCAAAATCTCAAAGCAGCGTAACTCAGTCTTTCGCGAGTGAATGATTACCGGTAAGTCATGGGCTTGGGCGACTTCAATCAACCGTCGAAATACTCTCTCTTGCTCATCTTGATGGGTTTGAAGCCAATAGGCGTCCATACCAATTTCGCCGATCGCGATAAGCTTTGAGGCCTGCGAGGCTATGAAGTCTATCTCATCATCAACATCGAATGCATCCGGCGCCGGGAAGTCGTAGGTCCATTCTTCGGGGGTAATGTGGCCCGCCATCGCATCGATCGGATAGATACCAAGTGAGGGCTGCACAATGTCAAAACGCTCCGCAAGCTCAAGTACTTCCCGATTGCTCACCGGATCTAAGCCGTTGCAAATAATCGACCGCACGCCGGCTTTGCGCGCACGCGCGACGATTGCCTCCACATCGGCGGAGAGCTTGTCGTGGGTCAGGTGTGCGTGAACATCAACATAATAAGACATGGTACTGGTCCGCCTTCAAAACGTGCGATATGCCTCAAGCATAGTCTAACAAAGGCCGTTAACCAGAGAGAAACCATGCGCGCAACCGACCGTCGTCAACAAGCCATTATAATTCTTATCCTAGCACTGGTCGGCAGTGCGTGCTCTGGCGATCCGGTATTTGTTTCTTCGATCGACGATAAAGATGCGAGCGTCGCAGACCTCGATGCCCCGGAACTCGTTCAGCTCTGTGATGAAGCCACAACCTTTTTGCTCGACAATGGTGCTGCGCAATCCGCGGCGCGTATCGCCTGTACGGTCAACGGCCAAAGCGCTCAGTCAAGCGCGACCGACGACTATGCTTGTGAGCGCGCTTACGCCCAGTGCATGATTCAAGCCTCCGTTGTAATCGCTGGTATCTCCCCCAACGAGATTTGTGCTGAAGTCCAAGGTGCCGATTGCCAGATCAAGGTCGAAGCGTTCGAAGCATGCGTAGGCCCTCTCAACACCGAGCTCGAGAGTGTCGCCGATGATCTCACCTGTGACTCAGACCCCGCATCAGTGCTTAACGCTTTTGTGACGGTCGAGAACAACCTGGGCAATTGCCAGGAGCTCTTTGAGGACTGTGGCGAGGTGTTTGGAGACATCATCGAGACAATTGGTGATAACTTATCGCCCTAATTGCGCTAAAAGCCTCGTCAAATTAGAATTGCTCTGCTAAATGCCCCGGCCGGGCATCTTGATTTGTACCGATGCCACATAGCCCTAGCCGTAAGGAGTCAACGATGGCTACCGAACAATCCATTCCCGTTGTAAATCTCCAAGACTTCCTCAGTGCTGATCCAGCCAAACGGGAGAACTTTGTAAAGGTCCTGGGCGATGCCCTCACCGACCTCGGATTTTTCGCCGTGACCCATCACGGAGTGGACTCAGCGCTGATCAAGCGTTGCTACGGCCTCTGCGAAGCGTTCTTTACCCAGGATAACGAAACCAAGTGTAAATCCGAGCGCCCTGAGCTCAAGGGGCAGCGCGGCTTCACGAGCTTTGGTCGAGAAAGCGCGAAGGACGCAAAGACAGCTGATTTAAAAGAGTATTTTCACGTTGGTCGAGAGCTTGATTCGTCCCACCCAGACCTCTCAAAGTACGGGCCGAATATCTGGCCGGAGCCACCGGATGTGCCGGATGCATTTCGACCATCGTTTTTGGATCTCTACGCCCAACTCGAGCAATGTGCGCAGCATCTACTCAAAGCCTGTGCACTCTACCTTGAGCAATCAGAGTCACTCTTTGCCGACATGGCACGCGATGGCGATACAATTCTCCGAATCATCCATTACCCACCTGTCCCAGAGGATGCGGAGCCCAGCGCAATGCGCGCGGCGGCACACGAAGATATCAACCTCATTACGCTCCTCTGCGAAGCCACTGAAGGTGGTCTTGAGCTTCTTCAGCGCGATGGTAAGTGGAGAGCGATCCATGCCCTCGACGGGCAGATCATCGTCGATGCCGGGGATATGCTTCAAAACCTCACCAATGGGATTCTCAAGAGCACAACCCACCGAGTCGTAAACCCCGACAACAACCGAAGTCGACGCTTCTCAATGCCTTATTTTGTGCATCCTCGGGGAGAGGTGGACCTGAGCCCACTCCCCGCGTGCATAGAGCGCGAAGGCGCGCAAAAGTACCCAAACATCAGCGCCAGCGAATATCTACTTCAACGGCTGCACGAAATGGGGCTGCACAAGGAAAAGGCGTGATCGCCGACCTCTAGAAGAGCCCTCGCCCCACCCGCTTCACTCTTGAAATCCGACGTATGTGCACCACTTTATGAGCAACCATAGAGGATGAGCCATGCTGAATAAGATTCTAGACGCGTCTATCGTATTTTCTTTCGACCGAACCGGCTTTCGCCGCCACGCTCGTAACTTTAACGAGGGTGCCCTGGCGACGAACCTCAACGGCAAGCAAGTAGCCATCACCGGCGCAAACTCAGGGATCGGATTCGAGACTGCGCGCGCCTTGGCCAAGCGGGGTGCCTCGGTTCATCTCTTGTGTCGTAATGAGACACGCGGCCAAGAAGCCTTCGACCGCATTCGTTCAGAATTTCCGGAGGCGGCACTGAGGCTCTGGATTGTGGACGTAAGTTCCTTCGAGAGCATTGACGCTTTCATCGCCCAATTCGACAGCGACGTCCTCGATATCTTGATCAACAACGCCGGCGTATTACCCGCCGAGCGCCATATGACCGCCGATGGCTTCGAGCTTACGCTCGCAACCAACTATCTTGGAGGTCATAAACTACTCTTGGGACTCCTGCCTAAACTCCAAAATGCTATTGACCCAAGGGTCATCGCTGTATCATCCGGTGGCATGTATACCCAAAAGGCCTCGTTGGAGGACCTCGATTGGCAGAGTCGCTCATTCGACGGTGTTGTCTCTTACGCGATGACAAAACGCTTTCAAGTGATGATGACCGAGATGCTCTCAAGGAGCCCTTGGGGAAAAGAAATTCGCTTCGAATGTATGCATCCAGGCTGGGCTGATACACCCGCTGTACAGTCCTCGATTCCCGGCTTCCACAAGGCCACCAAGCGCATCCTGCGTTCCCCACTGGAGGGTGCCGACACTGTCATTTACCTTGCCGCTGCGAGAGACCTGCCGAGCGAGAGCGGGCGCTTTTGGTTTGACCGACAGCCGCGCGACCCTTACTTGCTCCCGCGTACACGCGAATCGCACGAAGTACGGCGCGCCTTATGGGACTTCAGCTTTACCAGCATTGGTGAACCCTGTCCGGACTTTCCCGAAACCAGTCATTGAGTCTCCACCCATCCGAAGGATAGTATTTGGAAGGACTGAGG
The DNA here is from genome assembly GCA_036128675.1 of Myxococcota bacterium. GTDB lineage: Bacteria > Myxococcota > XYA12-FULL-58-9 > XYA12-FULL-58-9 > JABJBS01 > JAYYQC01. The sequence goes on from JAYYQC010000047.1 coordinate 4,555, forward strand.
TACCTTCCCTTGACGACGATTGTTTCCCTGCTTTGTCTCATGGCCTTCGGGGCCGAACCGGATGCACGCCACCTGGAGAGCATCTACATCAATGCGTTTAGCGAGCGATGGTCCACCGCCGCGACTGTAACCGACCCAACCGAGGCACTCCGACTCAAGACACCTTCGTCGCGGCTGGCGCAGACGGTCGAGTTTGGTATCGGTGATGATGCCCTTTGGATTGAATTCAACGAGCGGCCTACAACCTTCCGAGAGCAACCTTGGCTCGAAATCCGAAATCCTCATCTCGATTACCTGACCGTATTTTTTGCGACACACAACGGAGAGATAAAGCAACTGGATCAGGTCCAAGGCGATGATCTCCCATTCGCAAAACGCGCAATATTACTTCGCCACTTCGTGTTTTCACTTCCGGCAACCCAGTACAACATTACAAAGGTCTGGCTGCGGGTAAATTCGACGACCGCCCGGTCAGTCCCTATCTACCTAAGCAACAACAATCAGCTCTTTGATTATTTGCAAAAGAGAACACTCGCCGACGGCGTTTTTGTGGGGCTTGTCTTGTTGCTGGGGATCTACAGTCTCCTAGCGCTGGCCGGAAAGCGTCGAAACCTCGTCGGTGCATACCTAGTATTTTTGTTAGGCATTACGCTCTTCCATTTTTCTCTTTGGGGATATGGCTATCAATGGTTTTGGCCACTCTGGCCAACGTTGCAGAAGATCTCTCCAATCGCGGGCATGGCATTGACCGCGATTGGGCTCAATGTCTACGTCGCTCGCTTTATCGGCATTCGACGAAGTTCCCATTTAGGACTTGGTGTCATTGCGATCAACTGCGTCTGGCTCTTTCTCACAATCGGCAGCGCCAATCTCAATATGCTGACCATTTCAATGTCTGCAACGGCAGCGTCAATCATCTCATCGGTCATTCTGGGTGCGATGGTACTCTATCATGTTCTCTCCAAGCGTACGGCTGCAATATTCATCTCTATCGCATTTGGGCCATTCATCATCAGTGCGGTGATATACTCCCTCCAAAAGTTGGGCCTTCTAGAGTTTGGCCGATGGGTCGAGAGCATCCTTCCAATCTCGACGACTTTCCAAGCGACCGTTCTTGCCTACGGCACTCAACTGTCGCACGAACGCACCCGGCAATCGCAAGAGAAGATGTCGGAAAACAATCTTCAGCTTCAAGATCAACTCACCCTGGAGTCTCTTTCGAGGCTCGATCTCGTTGGTAATGTCATTCACGAATTGAATAACCCACTCAATTTTATCTCTGCCTCGAGTGTTGGATTGAAGGAGCACGGTAAGCGACTCAAGAAATTCCGTAACAGTCTTTTTCCCGAGCCACCCGACAATCAGGATGCCCGCTTTATGTACGATATCATCAGCGAATTGATCTCAGAACATGAACGACGGGCACAAGATATTATCGAGGGAGCTGAACGCTCAGAGGCCATTCTGGCGCAGATGCGCGAACTCGCGGAGCTTAATCCTCAGGTCAAGCGTGAGATCGATGTCTGCAGCCTTCTCGAACCGGTACTTTCGGCCGTCAATGGCAACAACGCCAAGTTCCGCACCAGGCTTCGGGTTGACCATAGTCAAATCAATGAAGCGATGCCCCCAACGTTAAAAACATCCCCCTTTATCCTTGTCCATAGCCTCGTAAGGCTCACCCGAATCCTGGTTGAGTCCAGCCCAGAGGAAGACCGAGAAGTTCTGATACGACCGACACTCCAAGGGCTGAGCATCCTACTCTCCTTTGAGTGTCCAGGATTTACTGGGAGTAAAGCGGAGCTATTGGCGGATGTTGAGGCCGATGAAGCTACTCAAGTGATGCGAAGATGGTTCCACGAACAACGAATCAAATGGCACCTCGAGGTTGTAGCGGAGGGTGACCTCATTTGGTCACTGGAATTCGAGCTGGTAGGTAATTCTCCTACAATGCCCATCCTAGCTCTGCCCCTTCGATAGCGCCCTACCTAATTTGCCTAGCGTTTATATGCCCTTCTGCCATAGCATCTAAGTATTATGCTGAAGGGTCTGAACTGGTCATCTGCTGCTGAGAAGTTTCGTGCGAGTCATACGACCTCGACGACCGCTGCATCGGCACGGGTTCTGGTCGTTGACGATGAGCAAACCAACACAAAACTCATGGCGGAAGTCCTACGCGAAGAGTTCATCGTGGCAACAGCCAACTCTGCAATCGATGCTCTCGAGATGGCGATGGAATCAGATTTCGCCGTCATCATCACCGACCATAAAATGCCAAAGATGTCAGGGACTGACTTCTGTATGGAGTTGGCCCGACGCAATATCGCCGCCAGTCGGATTATCGTCACCGCCTACTCTGAGCTCGATCAGATGCTCAAGGCAATCAACGAAGCACGGGTCTTTCATTACCTAACCAAACCTGTGCATCCTGACGAGCTTCGCGCCAAAGTTAGAGCGGCAGCGGAGGACCACAAGACACGCACCGAGAATAAGCGTCTTTTGGCCATGGTAAAATCACTCATCGAAAACCAGGCCGAACTCACCAAGCAGGTGATTGACCTCGGCGGTGATCCAAGTGCTCCCGACAGTGACGCTCAAAAGACTCTAGCCGACCTGTCCCGCCCAAGAATAGTACCGGTATCGGTGCTGATGGCTGATATCCGAGGATTCACGCAGTTTAGCCAATCCGTCGAACCGAGTAGGGCCACCAAGACCCTGCAAGAAATTCTTAAACTGCTACATGAGTCAATTTATGCCTCGGGAGGACTTGTTGATAAGCACCTCGGTGATGGACTTATGGGGGTCTTTGGTTTGGGGCGTTCGGCGGTCGTCGACCGAGCAGTTGAGGCAGTAGACAAAATTGTCGAAGCGTATCCTAACTTCAGAGAACGCCTTAGCACCGAAGAAGCTAGAAAGCTTCGGCTCTCGATTGGACTCACCCATGGCAATGCGCTCCTCGGAACAATTGGTACCGACCGACGGACCGAACTTGCGGTAATCGGGCAACCCCCAAACCTCGCAACGCGTCTTCAGGAATTCACAAAGTGGTCGCTTCAGTCCAAAGACGGTGCCGCCGTACTGGGCGAATTTAACTCGGTCATGGCCATTGCCTGTAATATCCCTTCGCCCATATCCACTGGGTGGACGAAGGTCACCCTACCTGACCGAATTCGAGTTCGTGACTTTCAGGACACCCGAGATCTCTGGATACGTTCCGGCTAGCCCTTGCCCCTCCAAACACAAATCGGTATTCCGTCAAGCGCGACTCTAAATGAAGGAGACTCCATGTCTGATCTTAATGAGAAATTCGAACAAGCTGCCGTCGATGTGAAGACACTTACCTCACGCCCGTCCAACGAGGATATGCTTGCCCTCTACGCGAACTTTAAGCAGGCCTCCAAGGGAGACGTAAGCGGCAAGCGTCCTGGAATGCTCGATATGATCAATCGGGCCAAATACGATGCATGGGCCGCGATCAAAGGCACGACAGCAGACAGCGCAAAGCAAACCTACATCGATACAGTTAATCGTCTTCTGGGACGCTGATAATCAATGAACCAACAGGGGCTGAACAAGCGCCTATTCATGGCGGGCACTCAGTGTCCGCTTCGCCTCTATAACCTACTCAATCGCACAGTAGAGGCATCTCCCCCAAATGAAGTGCAGGCCGCGATTTTCGCAACAAGCAGAGAGCTTGAAGCGCTAGCTACGCGTAAATTTCCCAACGCGACTCATGTGCCAACCACAGACATTCGGACTGAAGAAGCTGCTAAACTTACCAAGCAAGCTTTTGATTCCGGTTCCACTGAGGTCATTGAAGCAGCATTCGTTTCACCGGCTGGCCGTACACGTATCGACATTGTCCGACGCGACGATAATGGAAGTCTTCACCTGATTGAGATCAAAGCATCGGCACGTCTCAAGCCAGCCCATCAACGCGGGATGGCATGGCAGACCTACATGGTCGAAAGTGCTGGGTACAAGGTTGAGTCGTGTCAGATCTGGACCGTCAATCGAAATTATACGCTCAAACACTCAGGCTTAAATCTCAATCAATTCTTCAATCAGCATGACATCACTGAGGGGGTTCGCGAACGGGTTGAGAAAGTCGCAGAGCAGCATCAAGAGGCCCTCAAGGTACTTCCACTCACGTCTCCTCCGAGCGTGGCAGTTGGGTCGCATTGTAATCGACCACACCCTTGCGAATTTAAAGAAGTCTGCATGCCGGTGGAAGAAGCACCACCGGACGATGACCTCCTGCGCATCCCAGAATGCGGATTGGGCACCCGAGAAAAACTTCTCGCCCAAGGCATCCGTAAAATTGACGATATCGAAAACCTTGATGATTTCGATGCCCACCAAAGGCGCGCGATTATTGCAATTCAGAATCGAGGCCCCCGTGGTTCAAAAGAGCTCGCGCAGAAACTCACCGAGCTGACCTATCCGATCCATCACATCGATTTTGAGTCCTATGCTCTGACAATTCCCCGGTTTACCTCAATGCAGCCTTTCGAGTCGCTTCCATTTCAATTCTCGAATCATATCGAGTACGCCGATGGGCACGTTGAGCATCGAACCTTTCTTTATGAAGGACGCGATGATCCTCGGGAAGATTTTACGAAAGCTCTGCTCACTGCAGTTGGAAACAAAGGTACCCTCTGCATCTATTCAAATTACGAAACAGTCGCGATAAATCGCTTAGCGGAGGTATTCCCGGGTATTCGCAAAGAACTTCAAGCTATCGCGCGACGAACCTTCGATTTGGCTCATCTCATTAAACACCACTTTTATCACCCCGAGTTTAATGGTTCGTATTCATTAAAAGCGGTTCTGCCGGCACTTGTTGGCGATATGGGATACGATGGGCTCGTCATTAAGGATGGGCGCCACGCAATGGAGTCGTACATGGCCTCCATCGACCAAGAAGACGAGGCCCAGAGGCAACGCGTCTTCTCTGCTCTTCATGAGTATTGCGCGGTCGATTCGTTTGCGTTGCTACGAATCAGACATGAACTGGAAGATTTCGCATCGTTAGGGAATCGATGACTTAAAGAGCGCGTCGTTTTTTAACAGCCTCGGACAAAGTCTCGAGAACCCCAAGGGTGTCTTCCCAGGCAAGGCATCCGTCGGTGATACTCTGACCGTAGACCAGCTCGCAACCGGGTGAATGGTTCTGACGGCCGCCGACCAAGAAGCTCTCAATCATCACCCCAGCGACACCCTTTCTAGAAGCCGCAACTTGCTCTGCGAGCGACTCCGCAACCGCAGGCTGCCTCGTTGGGTCTTTACCAGAATTAGCGTGACTACAATCCACCATCACACGTGGACTTAGACCGACACTCTCGAGCTTATCCGTCACCGCACCAATGTGCTCTGGGCTGAAGTTGGGTCCGTCCGATCCCCCGCGTAAAATCACGTGAGAGTCCTGATTGCCTCGCGTCGCAACAATGGCCGCTAAGCCCTGCTTGGTTACTGAGAGGAACCGGTGCGGATGCCTGGCCGCATTCACTGCATCGACCGCAATCTGAATACTTCCGCCAGTCCCGTTTTTGAAACCGACCGGCATTGAAAGGCCCGAGGCGAGCTCGCGGTGAACCTGGCTTTCGGTGGTACGCGCGCCGATCGCTCCCCATGAGACGAGGTCTGCGATAAATTGGGGTGTGATCGGATCCAAAAATTCGGTGCCTGCCGGCACGCCCATCTCGACTATCTCGCGTAAGAGACTTCGAGCCTGCCGCAAGCCTGCGTTGATATTAAAACTGCCATCGAGCTGGGGGTCGTTGATCAACCCCTTCCAACCAACGGTCGTACGCGGTTTTTCGAAATAAACGCGCATCACAATCTCGAGTTCAGACGACAGAGATTCGCGAATTTTTTTCAAGCGAGACGCATATTCGACTGCGGCTTTTGGGTCGTGTACCGAACAAGGACCAACCACAACCAATAGCCGATCATCGCGTCCTGACACGATATCGCCGATTTTCTTTCGTGTGGATGCAACCAACTCCGCACATTCCTCGGCAAGGGGAAGCTCTTCCATGAGAATAGCAGGCGGCAAGAGAGGCCGCAGGTTATCGATACGTACGTCATCTGTAGCATTGAGCATTGAAAAATCTCCTAACGCGTCGCAGCATAACCGAGTAAGAGAAGGTGTCAACTCCTCCCAGCGAGCGGCCTTCTTCACCATAACAAAGGAAATAAACGTGTCTGACTCTCATTCGTCTCTTCCGTCCGTAGGCATCTCCGGTTTTACTACTTACTTTCCTCAGCAGCGCATCGACCTGAAAGATTGGTCGGATTGGAGTGGTGCACATTGGGACAAGATTCAGGCTGTCGTAGGCTCAAGCTTCCGAGTAGCCGACCCCCTCGAAGATGTTTATTCAATGTCAGCAGAAGCCGTATTCCGACTCCTGAAGCAACTCGACATCTCCCCTTCCGCAGTCGGCATGGTCATCTTAGCCACTGAATCTAGTCTTGATAATGCGGTCGGGGCTTCAACGCTCAAGGGCCTCGTTGATCGCAAACTGAAACAAGAAGGTCTCCCTCCACTCGATAATAACTGCGAAACCTACGAATTAAAGCAAGCGTGTCTTGCCGGCGTGTATGGACTCAAACAAGCCTTGCGCTGGGCGATGCTTGCCCCGGCCGACCGCGTCGCAATTGTCGTAAGCGCGGACATCGCTGAGTATGAGTTAGGCAGTTCAGGCGAACCGACTCAGGGTGCTGGAGCGGTCGCCATGCTCGTCGGACAGCAGCCCACCCTCTTGGAGATTGACCCGCGATTCAGCGGTTCAGCATCCGTCGACCGTGAGACCGATTTCCGAAAACCGCTCTCTCATCAATCTGAGGGCCGAAAGCACGGTACCCGCCGCAGTGATTTTCCCGTCTTCGACGGTCCCTATTCGACAAAGTGTTACCTTGAGACGGTGTGTAACGCATTCGCTCATCTCGTAGCGTCGACGCCACCGGACGGGGTGGGGTTAGATAGTCCACTGGACTGCGAAAGGCTCTTTTTTCACCGCCCTTATCGCCAACTTCCGGAGCGTGCTGCGTCGACTTTGGTTGCACAGGCTCTTGAAGGTTCAATGGGCGAACACGAACGTGGACGCTGGCTAGATACACTGGACCACCCAACCCCGGTCCAACCAAAAGACCGCTACGAGCTGGGCAAAAAGATCCATAAGTCGAAGCTTTATCAGGATCACCTCGCTCCAAGATTAGAGCTGGGTAAGGAACTCACCTCACATTTCGGGAACCTTTATACCGCATCGCTTCCTGCATGGATCGCAGCCGCTTTTGCGGAGGCTGAAACCAAAGGCGGATCCTTGGCCGGGGAGAGATGGCTTCTGATCGGCTATGGTTCAGGCGATGCTGCGGAAGCCTTGGTAGCGACGGTCGTCCCGGGCTGGGAAAAGGCCGCGGCTGCCATCAACATCAACGCTGCAATGGCAGACTCTGTGGCGCTTAGTCATGATGACTACATCGCGATTCATCGTGACGGCGAGAGTAACACGTCATCAAAACTCTCGATTAAACGAACCGAGCGACGGGATTCAGAAGGAAAACTATCAACAATTCCAGCTTACGACATCAGATAACAACCAGCCTCTTTATTCGGTCTCCCGATGGCACTATGCTGCCCCCAAGAGGGAGCGAGATTCTATGAGCAAAATCCTAATCACCGATGACAGTACGTTTGCACGGCTGGCGCTTCGAAAGATTGTCGCAAAGCTTGAGCCTGAATGGAGCATCATCGAAGCCGGCAGCCCAGCGGAAGCCTTAGCGAAACTAAAGCAAGAGCCCGATATCGATGTGGTCCTGATCGATTACCACATGCAGGACGTCAATGGCTTAGCGCTAGCGGCCCAGCTTCGCAAATCACGTCCCGATGACCTGAAGGTTGCGCTTGTTACAGCGAACCATCAGGAAAAGGTGAAAGAAAAGTCCGAGGAGCTCGGCGTCACGTTTATCGGTAAGCCGGCAACCCCCGAAAGTCTATCCGCCTTCTTCGGCAGCTAATCCCGCGAGCAATGAGTCCGGAGCGCCTCCTAAAATTACTGCCGGCCTTCGAAGCTGGGCTTACCGGCGTGAGGGACTCTTTTAGCGAGTTCGTCCAGTCCGGTGCAATCTTTCAGTTTTCGCCAGTGTCCGAACTCAGCGCAGCCGAACTTGAGGTTCTCTATCCACCGGAGAATCGCCAGCCCATCACCGTTGTTCAGCAGCAATTTGGCGGACCAGCCTCGGGACATATTTCCGGTATCCTCACCGATGAGTACAGCGATGATCTTTCAGTGGCGCTCGGTTCACAAGAGGGTTTAAGCGTCGAAGAGTCAAAAGGAATGCGGACCGACATACTAAGTGAGCTAGGTAATGTGGTCGCGAATCGATTTCTCACAGAGTGGACCCGCCAGAGTGGCATCGCGTTGGAGACGAAGACGCCTACGTGTCACAATATCGGTCTCGACAGCCTTGCAGGTTTGCTGGGTGAGGGCCCTTTCCTCTCGTCGATTGCTGCTTATCGTATTGATCGGACCGCAGCATCCGGCCAGTGGCTCTTTGTTGTGAGCGCCTGCCTTGAGACGATCCAGTCAGCTTAACGAACTACAAATTAGACCTTGATTAAATTTAGAATCATTCTAAATTACGTGCATGGAACGTTTGGAGTCAGCTAAAGAAGCGCTTTCTCGTTTGGGAATCACCGCCACGACACCGCGACTTGTGATTGCGGACATCCTTTTCGAGCGACAAGAGCACCCAACGGCGAGAGAAATCCTTCGCTACACGCAGGAACGGCTTCCAGTCGTTGCCCCCGCAACCGTCTACAACACGTTGAACCTCTTCGTCGAGCACGGTTTCATTCACGAGCTTCGCCTCGGGGACGAGGGCAGCGTTCGCTACGATATAAATACGGACCCACATCACCATTTACTGGACAAGGAGAGCGGTCAGGTTCTGGACTTGCCCTTCGATTCAGTTCAAATCAGCAATCTCGAAGAATTAGAACGTGAGTATTCGCTTCAGCGAATCTCAGTAACCATAGAGGGAAAAATCCCTCGTCGCTCCTGAGCGTTGCTCAGGACAATTTCTAGGAGAAGGAAGTCAATGGCTGAACTAAAGGGAAGTAATACCTTAGACAATCTCAAGGCAGCATTCGCAGGTGAATCACAGGCGAACCGCCGTTACCTCTATTTCGCAAAGCAAGCGGACGTTGAAGGCTATCCAGAAGTAGCGGGCAACTTCCGTGAAACCGCTGAAGGTGAAACCGGTCACGCACACGGTCACCTCGATTACATCAAGCGCGTAGGCGACCCAGCAACCGATATGCCAATCAGTGACACCGCTGAGATGCTTCAAGCAGCAGTTGCCGGCGAAACCCACGAGTACACCGATATGTACCCAGGCATGGCGAAGACCGCTCGGGACGAAGGTTTCGGCGAAATTGCTGATTGGTTTGAGACACTTGCAAAGGCTGAGAAGTCACACGCGGGGCGTTTCCAACAGCTCCTCGACGATATTAGCTAAGTAACAGGTAGCTGTAGAGCGAGCCTCTTGGGCTCGCTCTACTTCGCCCTCTCCCCAGGATGTGTGAGCAAAATGAGTGGCAGTGAAAACATTTCGTACCTTCCAAGTGACGGTCTTTCTTACGACCCGGCGGAGCGTCTTTATTGGGATAAAGAAGCGCTCGATAAGGAAATGACCCGAGCCATTGAGATTTGTCATGGCTGCCGAATGTGCTTCAAGTACTGCGATGCCTTCCCGAATCTCTTCAAGGCAATCGACGACCGAGACGGCGATGTCCGTCAATTAGAGAAGTCTCATAAAGACCAGTTGGTTGATGAGTGCTTCCAATGCAAGCTCTGCGAAGTTCAGTGCCCCTATACCCCCAGGGACAAACATGAGTTCCAACTGGACTTCCCTAAACTCTTGCACCGCTACAAAGCGATTCGCACCAAGGACCGGGGCCTCAAATTACGCGACCGAGTACTCGGCAACCCCGACGCATCCGCCAAAGCCGCTCGAGCATCTCTCGGCCTCGCGAATGTAATGAACCGCGTTTCCGCGCACCGTTGGTTTCTCGAAAAGGTACTGGGAATTCATCGTGACAAGCAGCTTCCCGATTTCGCGTCTCAGACCTTCGAGAGCTGGGCCGAAAAGCAAGGCCTCTGTGATGTTGGTGGCGAGGTCGAAGTCGTCGTCTTCCAGACCTGCTATGTCCAGAACAACGAGCCCGATATCGGTAAAGACACCGTCGATGTTTACCGAAAGAGCCAAGTAAAACTTGCGTGTGCAAAGGGTCTAGCATGCTGCGGCATGCCAGCCTGGGAAGCGGGCGACCTCGATGGGCTCCGGGCCAATGCCAAGAAAAATCTCGACATCCTAACGCCTTACGTTGAGCGCGGTGCCAAAGTCGTAGGTCTAAACCCGACCTGCACCATGGTCATGCGACGAGAGTACCCCGAGCTTCTTGAGGAAGCAGACCGCGAGCGCGCACAGAAGCTTGCCGATGCGATGATGGACCCTTCAGAGTATCTTTGGACCATCCGAAAAGAGCCTCGCTTCAATAAAGATTTCAAGAGCAGCCCCGGTGAAAAGGTCGCCTACCATGCGCCTTGCCACCTCCGAGCCCAGGCCAAGGGTTTCAAGGGGCGCGATATGCTCAAGCAGATCCCAGGCGTTAAGCCGGTGCTTGCGATGGAATGTTGCGGGCATGATGGTACCTACGCGATGAAGGTCGAAGGATTCGAGCCATCGCAACGCATTGGCAAGAAAGCCTTCGATGCGATGGGCGAGGCAACCGCCGAAGTCTGGTCAACAGACTGCCCGCTGGCGGCATTACAATTTGAACAACATGCGGGTGTCAAACCAATGCACCCAATGACAATTCTGGCTAGAGCTTACCGAGAAGACGGCTTTACGAAGCGGCTTCTACCGCCTGCAGACCAAGGAGACTCACAATGAAAAAATTAGAACTCAACGAGATTCTGTCCAACGAAGAATACTTGAAGCACCGCGACTCAATCCGGAACGACACCCTTGCAATTAAAGGGCGACGCCGAATTCACGTTGGCGAGCATCTCACGTTCCTATTCGAAACAACCGACACGATGCGGTACCAGGTCCAAGAGATGCTACGTGTCGAAGGCCGTAGTTCGGCCGAAGACATTGCTCATGAGGTTGCGACTTACAACGAACTTCTCGGAGACCAGGGTGAACTAGGCTGTACACTTCTCATCGAGATCGACGACCAATTACAGCGCGATATCGTCTTGAGAAAGTGGATAGACTTGCCCCAACATCTTTACGTCAAGGATGCCGAGGGTAACAAATACCGAGCCACCTTTGATGAACGCCAAGTCGGCGATACTCGCCTTTCATCGGTTCAGTACCTCAAATTCAAGTGCGGTCTTGTGACGCCTGTTTCGGTAGGACTGGACAAGCCAGGACTTGAGCTTGAAACTGAGCTCAACAGCGAGCAAGCAAGTGCACTGAAAGCTGACCTCGAAGCAGCCTGACCCTCAAACAACTCTGCTGCTTATAGCTTTCAGCCAGCTATAGGCAGCGCTTAGGGCTGGCCTCCAAAGCCGCCCGAATCCCAGCCAAACGACCAAGATTCCCACACCCGCAACCCGCGAGTCATGCATCGCGACTTGCCATTTTTCGCGTAGAGTCTTGGGGAGGAGGCCACTCAGCATCGCCGCACCATCGAGTGGAGGCACTGGGATCAAGTTGAATAACATCAACAAAAGATTCTGCATCCACAACATACTGACACACCGGGTCGCGAGATCGAATTGGCCGTCTCGATTACTTACCAAGCTATCCCAGCCTCCGGCTGCCAGCTGCCAACCTTCCTGACGCATCATCCATAGAATCAAACCACTTGCAGCAAGAACCAAGATAAAGTTTGCTGCCGGTCCGGCCGCAGCCATCAGGGCCGCTCGTCTTGGATATCTTCGCGACCACTCGACATGGTAAGGAGCGGAAGCCCATCCCATCATGAAACCACCGCTGAGGTACGTAAGAATTGGGATTACGATTAAACCGGCCGGCTCTCGACGCATATGGGGCACAGGGTTCAGCGATGCTTGACCCCGATTATAAGCGGTCCAGTCGCCGCCCCACTTTGCAACAATCGCGTGTGCGCCTTCATGAGCAACAAGCGAAAATACAAAGACCGCG
>JAYYQC010000048.1:0-9730 GCA_036128675.1 Myxococcota bacterium
CCAAGTCACTCAACGCTAAAGGAAAGATGGATGCGACACCATTCGTGGTCATTGCGACAATCACGTCGAGGCTGTACTGCTTTGCGATGGCCTTGACCTGGTCGACATGGCCAAGTGTCATCCCGTAGGGGAGGAATTCTATCCGAACGCCGGCGGGTAATGACTTGAGAGGGGGATTCGGGCCGGGTGGCGTGATCCAGACGACAGAGTGACCGTGTGCGGTAAGTGCGTCCGCAAGTGAGATGCCTACCTTTTCGATGCCTGTGACTTGTCGAAAGAGCGATACCGTATACAGCCCGACCTTCATAAGGACGTGCGATAACAGAGCAATAGCCAATAATCAATTGGTCGCACGTGGTGGATTAAGAGAGCAACTTGAGGGACCTATCGTTCCGAAAATTGGCAAGCTTGGGTCGGTACGTTTGCGAAAATTGGTGAAGGACGGTTGCCTCACATCCATGATTTTTTGAGCCGGTGTCTATCGTCTTTTAAAGCAACACTAAAAGACCACCCCAAAGTAGACGTAGCAAATCGAACCCAAACCTTATCACTTCTTTGAGCTTGACCTCGTTTATGACGGTCGCGCTTGGAAAGAGGCGAATAGTGCATATCCTTAGATTGTGAATAGGATTACGAAATGCTGATGGATGGTATCTGGTTGGTTGCGGTTGGGGTAGCGCTTGTCATCCTAACATCGGTGAAGCCCCTGATGACGTCGCTTGGCAAGAGGCTGGTCGCGATGGACCTTCAAAAGGGTCTGGACCGAGCCGGGCTGCGGGCTCGAGTCATGACTCTTCACGATGGTGTCTCCGCTCATTATCACGAGCGTCCAGCACTGGGCGAGGTCGACGGTCCTCCCCTGGTGGTGTTACCCGGTGCTACCATCAATATGGACTTTATGGGGGCTCGAATGGGGCGCTTGTTCGAAGAGCTACCCAATCGACGAATTATTGTGCTGGAGCTTCCTCACCACGGTAAGAATGTGACGCAGAATCTCGATTTTGAAGCGGTCGCATCAACCATTGATATGGCGGACTACCTTGAGCGTTTTCGCGAGGTCGTGAGGCTCGAGGACACGTTTGACCTGATCGGCTACTCACTTGGGGGAGGTATCGCAACCGAGTATGCGATTCGCTATCCACAGCGACTCAGGCGCTTGGTCCTGCTTGCCCCATATTTCTACGAGCTGGCCACCGACGCCTTCGTTGAGGCTGTAGATTCGGACAGACTGCAGACTATCCATGGGTGGGAAACGTTCGGCGAAATGAAGAACTTTTTTCATCATTGGTTGGGCTTAAACTCTCAAGATGCGCCCCCTGCGTTCATCATGCGAGGTATCCACGCAGAGCGTGCTGACTCCTATCCACCGGGATACTGGAGCGGTTGTCTTCGAACGCTTCATCGAAAGAGCCACGACACGAACACGATGATGGCCACTCGAACGCAAGACCTGGCCGGGGTTCAACGCCCAACGTTGATCGTTACGGCATCGGATGATGCAATCTGCGATGGCAAAAAATTGCATCGTTTACAGAGCGCTTTTGGTGAAGCTTACTGTGAGCTCATTGAGACATCGAGTGGTCACACCTTCGGCTCAGGGGGCAGGACACTCTTCGCGGTTGCGGGTGATGCTATACGGCAGTTTCTAGCGTGTTAAGCGCAAATGCTAACGTGGGTTGTATCGGCTCCCTACGAAGCCTAAGTCAGGGATCCCGCGGGGCTCGAGGATACGGCTTTAGCAGGTCGTTGTCTTGGGTGTTGTCTTCGGAACAGGTGCAGAGCTCACAGCCTCTCACATCCCGTTCGCAGATGAGATGATCACAGCTCGGCTTGTACTCCATACAAGTGCCGAACCCGAAATCTCGCGTGGTGAGACATCCTGCGATGCCAACCAAGAAAAGCAGGATGGATAGGCATCGTATGTACCGTGTTCTCGGGAGATTGTTGGTAAGCCATTCGGAGCCCATACCCGAAACAATAGCAGTTGAATTTTGTGGCACAATGCATTCTCAAAATTTGCGTATAACCTTTGCAATCTATGACTTTACCCATGCGCCAAATTATCGGCGCATGAATTAAGTGATTGAAAAGTAATATGTTTTACCTCACGGTCGTTCTGGCAAGTAACTTGCTACCTCCAGCAGACACCCTGTACCGACTTGGAGAACTCGATGCGCCGACCTAGCCTCATTGCACCCCTCGCTCTCTCTGCTCTCTGTCTTGTTCTTGGCGGTTGCCCATCTGGTGATGAGCGTCCGAATAGCTCAACCAGCAATTACGTCGAAGACAGCGGACACGTCTTTTCGGACGATGACTCAGCGATTGCTTTTGTGGAATACAGCTACGACGTTACGACCAGTGGGGTCGCACCTTATCAGAGCCGCGTTTATTCGAATCGAAAGTACCAGGTAAAAGTTGCCAACGCTTCCGGTTCAGACGTGAAGTCTGTCGGGCCCATGGTCGATGGCCAAGCACCGAGCATATTCTTTATGAAGAGCGCTGGTTACGTGTTGGTACGCGAAACTACCGACGCCGCATTTGTTATTAAAAAGCTCGATTTAGAAACCAGCGCAATGACCGAGATGACCCGCGATGGCACCCAGCCATGTGATGGTACCTTCTTCAATGCGATTCCAAGCCCCCAGGGAGATATCATCGCTGTCACCCGCTGGGATGAGGCTTCCGGCTGTGCAAACGGCGAAGAGGTCAGGGTAAGCGTCGAGCTCGTGGATGCGATGGATGGTGAGCTTTTGGCTCCAAAAGTAACGCTCGGGTTTGATAATATGACCCTACGGTTTACCTGGCGAGGCGATGAAAGCTTTGTTGTCTCGGATCTGTCCAAGTCGATTGAGATTTCTGAAGACGGCATGGTCGATGATGTGCGGCAGCCCGGGTGTTTCTATCCTCAAACTACTTCTTCTCCGATCGCAGCAAATGGCACCGAGGTAAGCTTCGAGAACGCCAGTATTGTCCTTGGAAGCGCTGACCGACCGGCATTTGGTTGCCAATAATTCTATAGACCTAATCAATACAGATACTAATAGTTACGAAACCCGGGCACTTGCCCGGGTTTCTTGGTTTTTCGGCATTGATCGAGGCGGACGATGGAGGGACGATACGGCCATGGGGGTGCATTATGTCCATTTGGTTTCTTCCCGGTCGTCATGGAACGCCAACTGGCTTTCGAGCCCAGTGGTTCTCGAATCATGTAGGGGCTCGTCCGCTCTTCTTGGACCCAGAAAAGCCTTTCGACTGGTTATGTGATGATCTGAAGCGTCGGATCTCTGAGCAGGGCAAGCCCGAGTGTCTGATTGGGGTTTCGTCCGGCGCCGCGTTGATCTGGAAATTGCTCCATGAACGCGCATGGGAGGGTCCGACAGTTCTCTTGAGCCCCGCGCTGCGACGCTACATGCAGCCGCTGGTTACGCCACCGGTTGGTCGTGGCATTATCTTTCATGGTGAGCGTGATTCTGTCGTCGCCATCGAGGACTCCGTGACCGCCATTGCCGGGAGTGAGGGCCGCTTTCAGTTGGAGCGATGTCCGGATGAAGAGCACGCTCTCAAGGGTATTTTCACTGACCCACGCTTGCCAAAGGGGCTCGAGTCATTGGGCCTCAAGTTGCTCCTCTAGCTTTCATGAAGCGCGTGTGTTGAGACTATCTCTCATTTCTTTCGCGACGCTGTGCTGCGTTCTCTCGCTCGAGAGCGCGATGGGCGGTACGCTGGAGCTCAATGCTGGCACGAAGCGGGTCGAGCTGACTGAGTATCTCGAAATCCTGAGAGACCCGAGCGGTAAGCTATCGATCGATGATGTTCGAATTCGAGGCGAATTCAGTCCACTCAATGCATCGACGTTAAATTTAGGCATTACCACCGACGCCTGTTGGGTTCGAAGCCAGATTCGGAACAATTCCGATGATGAGGATTGGGTGCTTGAAGTAGCCTATCCACCTCTCGACTTTATTGACCTTTATGTTGAATCCGAAGAGGGGAAGCTGATTCACGCTTCAAGTGGAGATCGCTTACCCTTCGCACAGCGATATGTGTCTTTTCGAAACGCAAACTTTGAGCTCACGTTACCACCTAATCAGACATTGACCCTCTGGCTTCGCGTTCAGACGTCCAGTGCGTTGCAAGTGCCCCTTGAGCTATTTCGCGAAGTTGAATTTGCCGAGCGGATTTCGACGGAATCTTTTGGCTTTGGCCTCTACTACGGTCTGCTTTTCATGGTTCTAGCATTCAATGTCGTTTTGGCGTTGATGACGAGAGATACGATTTATGTGGGGTACATCGGATATCTTGTCAGCTATTTAATATTTCAGCTCTCTCTTAATGGTTATCTTTTCGAATTCATCTTGAACAATGAGCCCGCGATAGCGAATGGATTATTGCTCTTTAGCTTTTTCCTCGCGGTCGTCGGCGCGTTGACCTTTACGCGTTTATTTCTCGAATTGAATAAGAATTTCCCATCAGCGGACCTCGTTCTAAAGGGGGCCTCGTATTTTTGCCTTCTCGGTGCTGCGGCTGCAGTCTTTTTGGATTACAGCATGCTGATTGCCGTTGCTGCACCAATTGGGGTGGTCTTTCCGGTGCTGACCTTGAGCGCAGGCATTCATGTTTGGCGTCAGGGCCACGATTATGCTCGGCTCTTTGTGGTTGCATGGTCATGTTTTCTTTTGGGATGTATCATTTTTGGTCTAAGGTCCTTGGGGATTTTACCAGCCAATGCTTTCACTCTCTACGCAATTCAAGGTGGGTCTACCCTGGAAGTCTTACTTCTTACGGTTGCGGTGGGTGAGCGGATTACGCGCTTACGGGCCGAGAGAGATGTTGCGAATGACGCGCTCTCAGATAGTTACGCTTTGCTAGATGAAGAGGTTTTAAAGCGCAATCAGCTGAGGGATGAAGTGATTGCTCTCAGACAAGAAATTGCGCAGACCAGTGACCAGCTGGTCTCGGCGGATCGATTGGCTACTCTGGGGATGGTTTTGGCCGGGATTGCTCACGATATTGCCAATCCATCGTCTCTCATCTTTACCCGAAGTCTTCAACTAAGAGATCTCGCAAACGACACCGAAGGATTTCTGGATACGCTCATCGGTGATCCGAGCGACCCCGAATCTCAGGAGGTGAAGGCCGAGTTCAAGCAGCTCTTTGAACGCATGAAGTCCTTATCGAAAGAAGTAGAGCTGGCCGCCTTACGAATCAACGGGATCAATTCTGCGATTCGTAACCAAGCTCGAGAGGACGATTGGTCAGCCAATGTTGAGCTCGAAGAGGTCATCGATGAGTGTCTTGTAATCTTAGCCGTGGCGTTGAACGATATCGAGGTAATCCGCCGTAAAGGAGGCCTTACATCCTTAACCTGCAGTCGTTCCAAAATAGGTCAGGTTGTTATGAATTTGGTTAAAAATGCCGCGGACTCGATTAACAGCCGTGGTGCTGGTGGGACTATAATCATAGCAACCGAGCGACGCGGTAATGACCTTTTACTGCACATTGAGGATAGCGGCATAGGCATCGATTCTGAGGTCTTAAAAAAGGTATTTGATGTTTTTTATACAACCAAGCAGGTCGGCCAGGGCACGGGTCTTGGGTTGGCGATTGTCTCTCGCATTGTGGAGGAGCATGACGGATATATCGAGGCTGGAGGGGGAACCGAGCTAGGAGGAGCAACATTTTCTGTTCATCTGCCGGTCGAAAGGAACGCAACGAGGAAGGGAGCCAAATGAGGTTATTTAGGCTTCCGGGATTCATCTTCCTCATGATTTGCCCAATGTTGCAAGCAGCGGCGGCACCGTCACTCATTTTAAGTTCACAAGATGTTTATTCGGTGAACGAGCACTTTGATTGGGTTACGACCCCCGCGTCGGTTGTCGATTATCAAAGTGCTTTAGAGTTCTTCGATTCGGCACAAGCGATACCAACCGATGGCATTAATCTTGGATTCACTGAAGGGGTCGTGTGGCTTCGAGCGAACCTTATAAGTCACTCATCTCGGGATTCATGGATCCTGGAGTTCGCCTATCCGCATCTCGATGACGTCGATGTCTATGTCTTTCAAGGAGCCAGGGCGCCGATTATTCATGAGTATGGTGACGGGTTACCTTTCGATGCTCGTTTTCGTCGCCATCGAACGATCAACGCAGAAATTCAAGTACCGCCTGGTGAGACGGTTCAGGTCTTGGCTCGGGTGCAGTCGACAAGTGCTCTACAGATTTCGTTGAAGCTCTATTCTCAAAAGGGCTTCGGAGACGCCGCAGCTTCAGAGAATCTCTTTCTGGGACTTTATTATGGTTTGATGGGGATTATGATGGTCTACCATCTTATTCTCTTTTTATCGTCGCGAATGCGTGGGTACTTTCTTTATGCCTGTTACGTCGGTGGCTGGACCCTGGCAATTATGGTTCTAAACGGTACGTTCTATCAGTATTTCCTCCCCAATGAACCCCTGCTTATGGCGCGGGTCATGCCGGTCGTGCTCTCACTCGCAATTGTATTTACTTTCGTATTTATTCGTGGATTTTTAGAACTCAGCGAGTTGATGCCGTCGGGAGACAGGTTGCTGCGGGTGGTGACCTACTGCGCCTTGGTTATCGCGATACTTGGGGCCTTTATACCGTATAAATATGCAATTGGTTTCGTGACTCTCTTAGGGCTTGGCGCACCGCTGATGGCCTTGAGCATCGGAATCTATGCCTTCAAAAGAGGGTTTGGTCCGGCTAAATACTTTGTGTGGGGCTGGTCGTTTTTCTTAATTGGGGCTTTGGTTTATTCACTTCGATCGATTGGGCTTTTACCTGCGGTCCCGGTTACCGAATATGCAATTCAGGTTGGAACGGTCGTTGAAGTTCTCTTTTTATCGCTTGCACTTGGGGATCGCATCTCGGCGTTGCATTCCGAGCGGGATGAAGCTTTGCATGCTCTGATCGCTCAATCTCAGATGCTTAACGAAGAAACCGAGCGCCGTGCGAAAGCCGAGGAGTCGTTGCGAATAGAACTACAAGGCCGAGTGACACTCTTTTCCGATGCGGCTCATCACCTCAATAATCCACTCAATCATATCGATGGAGCGAAACGTAGTATTCGACGTCAGAGCCGCGAACTTGAAAGCGTCGTGATGGAGCTCATCAACGATGATGATGGGGTCGAGGAGGTTCAGACTTATCTGAAAGAGCGGTTTGAGAATATTCGTAACGCAGATCATGTGATTGAAAATGCCGTCCTGCGCACCGCGCGGGTGGTGGAAACGTTACGTGCAGTCTCCGGTGTCGATGGCGTTGGCTATGAAAAGGCCAGTGTCGTCAAAGTTTTGAATGTGGCGTTGGAGAGGTTAGAGGCAATTTTGGGTCGTGATGGTGCAGCGTCGAAGCATCTAGTCTTTGGGACAAACCTCGATGAACTTGAACAGGTGAAAGTCATAGGTCAGCCGTCGCTCTATGGTTTAGCGCTCGATCTCCTTATCGAGGCGCAGGTCGCGGAGCTACACTCAACCAACGAGGGTTGGAAGCTGCATCTAAAGTTGGCTGTTGCGAAAGGTGGGTATTCATTTCATCGCTTGCGGTTTTGGATTGAGCGAGAAAGCGGGGACATGGTTGTGCTCCCGGATGGAACGCTTATCACCGAGAGTGTGAATAGTATCATTGGGGTGTATGGCGCTAGTGCGGTCGTTTATAGCACTGGCGAGGTGGAGATGACGATGTGTGCGGAACTCGAAGGATTACCGGAGCATCAAGAGGTCGACACCTAATGGGTATTCGCTTTACTCTCATTTTGATATCTATCATGAGTGTGGCCCTTAAGGCCCATGCGCAAACCCGCGCGTCGGTACAGCGTGGGGTTGTTCAGCTCGACCCGGGTGAATTGAATACGCCTGTCTCCCTGAGCGGCGACTGGGCTCTATGGCCCGGCGTGTTTATTTCCGATGTTATCCAATCTCCCAATGACTGGGTCGAAAACGCTCCAACTTACGTGATGGTACCCGGCTCCATGGACCGAGAAGCGCTCACTCTACATGGTGCGGATATTCTGCCTTATGGAACGTATGCGATTCGCATCGATGGACTTGATGACTTTGCTCGAAGATACCTCGAACTACGAAGTGGTGACATTGGTTTCGCGTCTCGTATTCACATTGTTGGAAGCAGATGGGAACGATTGGCCCGTGAGGACCTGGTCGGCAGAGTGTCTAAGTCCAGACAGGAGGAAATGGGTGATCTAGGAACGAAGTTTTTTGAGATCAATACCCAAGACCAAGTATCGGTATTCATCCTGGTCGAGTTTTCTTTCCATGAACATCGGCTTGGTGGATTTCATTCAACACCAAAGCTTTTCGAAGCCCCGGCGGGTACGATTGAGCGCTTACGTGAATTTGGTGCAGATGCTGCTATGAGCGGGATTCTTTTCATCTTTGCGTGTTTCCACTTTGTTCTGTTTTCGCGTCGACGCCAAGATACACCCAGCTTATGGTTCGGCCTATTCTGTTTATCGATGGGGGCGCGGCTCTTACCGATGTCAGAGATTTATAGCCTATTCTTTACCTCCGAATTAAGTATCCAGAGGGCGGTCGCAATTGAATATGCAGGGATGTCTCTAGGTGGAGTCTTTGGCTTATGTTTTATTCTCGCCTTGGTGCCTGGGAATTTCTATCGGCTATGCGTCTTTGCTCTCTGTGGGGTGGGCACAATTCTAAGTGGGTTTGCTATGCTCTCGGGCACGCTCGGCTTGACCTCTGCGCTGAGGGCCTTTCAAATCTATATTATCATTGTCCTGGTGACCATCACTCTTCACCTTTTCGGACAGATTCGCAAT
Organism: Myxococcota bacterium; assembly: GCA_036128675.1. Taxonomy (GTDB): domain Bacteria; phylum Myxococcota; class XYA12-FULL-58-9; order XYA12-FULL-58-9; family JABJBS01; genus JAYYQC01. Next base: position 8,812 of record JAYYQC010000048.1, read on the forward strand.
TCCATCAATGCTCGTTATGCCCTAGTGGGAATCGGCCTCTTATCTGTGGCGGTCATCAACGACCTACTCCATGCGAACGGGCTGATTGAGACGGATTATATTGTTCCGCTATCCGTTGTTCTATTTGTTCTGGTTCAGAGTGGATTGATTGGACGAAACCATGCACGGGTCTTCGCAGAACGAGACCGCGCACAGGAAGAACTCCTGCAAAATTATCAAAAGTTGGATGAGGAATTACTGAAACGAGACTCTCTGTTGAAGAAAAACAACGCTTTACGCCAAGAGAATCTGGCCGCGGTAGAGCAGTTGGTGGCTGCGGATAAATTGGCCACGATGGGAACCGTCGTCGCGGGGGTGGCTCACGACATTGCGAATCCCACTGGTCTGATAAGCAATACAAATGCAACTGTCCGGGAAGGGCTTCACGAGCTTCAGGAATTTCTGGAGCAACTGATTGGCGAGCCAGAGGATGATGAAAGCGAAGAGGTCCTGGGCGAGTTCAGAACAAAGTTCGCGTCCCTACACGAAAGATTGGACCGCATTGGGATGGGCGCGGAACGGATCGAGACCATCAATCTTGCAATTAGAAACCAGGCCCGTCGTGACGGGTTCGAAAAGGGTGTATTTCTCGGTCCGATTATCGATGAATGCACAGTTATCCTAGCTCAGCGGTTAAAGGATATTCGACTTGAGGTTGATTGCGATTCTGCAATTTCGATGGACTGCAAGCGCTCCGAGATTGGGCAGATATTGATGAATCTTCTGAGTAACGCCGCGGATGCAATCCGAGGGTCAGATGTGGGAGAGAGGTCCTTCATCCGGGTACGCGTCGAGTCATTTCTTGATGAAGCCGGGCGACCATTCATTCGCCTTTGCGTGTCGGATAGTGGTCCAGGGATCGCCGCCGAATTGGTCGATA
>JAYYQC010000049.1:0-3295 GCA_036128675.1 Myxococcota bacterium
GGTTGTGGGGCTGGTCGCGATGTCTATGCGCTATCGGCATTGGTAGGTGAGTCTGGTCGGGTAGTTGGACTCGATATGACACCTGAGCAGCTTGAGATTGCACGTAAGTATCAAGCGTTTCATGCAGATATCTTTGGTCACCCTTCATCGAATGTCGAATTTGTTGAGGGCAACCTTGACCAGCTCAGCGATGTAGGGCTCCCGGATAACTCGTTTGATGTCATTGTCTCAAACTGCGTCATTAACTTGGTAGAAGACAAAGCGGCGGTTCTAAAAGAGATCTACCGTCTGCTAAAACCCGGGGGCGAGTTTTATTTTTCAGATGTCTACGCGGACCGACGGATTTCGGAAGCTTTGATGAAGGATGAGGTTCTCTATGGCGAATGCCTCAGTGGCGCGCTTTATTGGCGGGATTTTTTAGAGCTCAGCAAAGACGCGGGATTTGCCGACCCTCGGTTGGTCAAAGATCGACCACTGGCTATTCAGAATCCTGCGATCGAAGCGAAGCTTGGCCAAACTAAATTTTTCAGTGCGACATACCGGCTCTTTAAAATTTCTGAGCTAGAGAGCGCGTGTGAAGACTACGGTCAGGCGGTGCGGTATAAAGGAACCATCGAGCATCACCCTCACGCATTTCTACTTGATGGGCATCATCTTATTGAAAAGGGAAAGATATTTCCGGTCTGTGGGAATACCTATCGCATGCTCAACGATACCCGTTTTGCTGCTCACTTTGAATTTATGGGCAACTGGGATGTGCATTATGGAATCTATCCCGATTGCGGGGTGCCTCTACCATTTGGTTCGGGTGAGAGCACGAACGCAGGGGACGCGACGGGGGCCTGCTGCTAATCACAGAGGCCCCGACGTATTACTCGAAGTGGTACCAATTAGCTGCATCAGTCTCTGAGGTATTTCCTTCGTAGCTGATGTTTTCGTCGAGCTGGTGAACTGCGCCGTAGGTAAAGATGGCCGGTCCATAGCTACCGCCGATCGCTGCGGCTGGGCCACCGAAGTGATTGCGTCCAGAAGCGCCGCCGCTGGCAACGTTGTTCGAAAACGTACATGCATCGACGGTGAGTGCTCCGCTGTGCGCGAAAATGGCACCACCAAGCGCCGCACCGCCACCGCCTCCGCCTGCAGCACTGCAACAGCCGATACCACCATGACCACCTCCAAAAATAGAGGTACCGCCATTACCACCGTTTCCACCCGGTGTTGTAGCGCCACCGCCGCCTCCGCCTCCGCCAAAGCCCCCGAGGCCTCCAACACCACCGGAGTAGTTGCCACCGCCGCCACCGCCGCCACTTGCATAGCCGCCTGCACTACCGGCTGCGGCATAGCCGCCTTGGCCACCGAAATATCCGCCTCCGGTTCCACCGTTTCCGGTGAATGAGCCACCGTTACCACGTCCATTCCCGCCGTTTCCGCCACTTGCGATGTTGTCCGTAAAGACGCAGCCTGCATCACCGGGTTCAATGGTCACGTAGGCGTCGAAGCTGTAGATGGCTCCGCCAAGTGCAGCCGCACCGCCGCCTCCGCCGCCTCCGCCCACCGAGCTACCATCACTGCCTGTCATGCCAATCGCGTGGTTGGCTTCAAAGTTTACACCTGCGAGCTCAAGGGTGCTCTGCGCTCGAAGCCCACCTCCGAAGCCCTCGCTGATAAGGCCACCGTAAATGGAGAGATTCTCAATACGCACCACGCCTTCGCTCTGTACGTCAATGACGCGGTCCGCGCTGAGGCCATCGATCACAGTATTCGCATGACCGCAGCCAATGATGGTTACGCTTGCAAGAATGTCGAGGTCACCGCTGACATTCGCTTCTTCGTTTATGCCTGAGAGACTCAGTGGGTAGGTGGCTGAGCTAAGCCCAAAGAGGATACGGTCGCTGCCCGCGCCGGCCATACAGGTATCGATGACAGCGTCGGTGTTGGCTGCTTGAATTGCCTCGCGTAGAGAGCAGAGTCCGTCATTGCTATCGCTGTCTTCCTCGGTGGTTACCAAGATGCCATCGCTGTCTATGCTGATTGAAACAGTTGCCGGTTCGGAATCACTGACGCCGTCCGAGGAAATATAGGTGAAACTATCGGACTGATGGAGAGGGAGGTTTGGTATGTAGATGAATGAGCCATCTTCCTGGATATCGACACTGCCGTGGTTCGGCGGTGTGACCAGGGTTGCGGTGATGAGGTCGCCATCTCCGTCGCTATCGTTTGCAAGAAGTCCAGTGATAGCGTCGGCGACGACAGCACAGCCTCCGACGGTTGCATAGGCATCTGGAAGCGCGTTTGGCGTCTCATTGATGCCGGTATAGTTGATGGTGACCGTGGCCGGATCAGAATCAAGAAGTCCGTCGTTCGCAACGAAGGTGAATGAGTCGGTTTGGGTGGCATCTACGAAGGGCATATAGACGACGGTCGAACCATCGAGGCCAATCTCTAATGCACCATTGACCGGTTCGTCGACAACGCGAAAGGTGAGTGGGTCATTCTCAATATCAGACCCCTCTAACGTTATGGATACTTGGTATCCATCGTTGGTGCGTGCCTGGTCGAAGGCAACGGGTGGGTCGTTGACCGGGTTGACGGTCAAGGGGATGGTTTCAACGGTCTCTTGGCCCGCGCTATCGGTTGCAGTGAATACAATATCGGTATTCCCAAATTGATTCAGGGCAGGTGTCACAACCAATGTAAACGAAGCACCTTCTTGGATCAGGTCGATGCCGTCTGGTTCGACCAAGGTCTCATCGATGACGTTGACCTCAAGCGCGATGCCGCCTTCCTCGGTTTCGGTGTCGATCAAGGTGATCGTCAGAGGCTCAGTTGGGGTATCTTCGTCGGTGGTCAGCGCTTGGGAGCCGGAAAATTCCGGCGGCAAGTCGATGACCTCAACCAGACGCTCTTCGGCGCAGGCAGCGGTAAGGAGTAGGGTTCCGGGGAGAAAAAGCATTGCAATTCTAGGCATCTTCATTCCTTGGGCTCGAGAATGGGGATGGTTTTGGTAGGACCGGCCGCCCAGTCCAATCATTACCGTAGAACGCGAATACTGGACTGGCAACGGCTATGTAGGGAAATGTATGAACTCATGAGTCGAGAGAACTCTCGTGAGCAAGTGCTTTGATGAGCTGAGGCTGGGTGAAGCGGGAGAAGCGATGCGGCTATGGCCTATCCGTAAACCATAGCCGCTCTTGTACTTTAGTGGCCAAGATAGAGCGGCGACGAGAACGCGTAAGAACCGGTGCTTCCGCTGAACTTTGCGCTCTTGATCGACATGGTTGAGAGACCACCGAAA
>JAYYQC010000050.1:0-10000 GCA_036128675.1 Myxococcota bacterium
CGATGACAACAAAGTCCGACGCATCATTTATAATCTCGTAAAGAATGCTCTGGAGGCCGCAGGTAGAAAACAGACGGTTAACGTATCAATGGACTCGCCTGAAGATGGAAGCCTGAAGATCACTGTTTCAGATGAAGCAGGTGGTCTGCCCAAAGAAGTGCAAAACTCTCTCTTTAAGCCCTTCGTAACCGTCGGAAAACGAAGCGGGACCGGTCTTGGACTCTCTATCGTAAAACGTTTTATCGATGACCATCGAGGTCGCGTCGAAGTCCAATCCACCGAGTCGGTTGGGACGACGTTCACCGTAACTATCCCGAAGCAGAGCGACCGCGATGAGTAAAAATCCCAAACCTTTCAACAACCCTTTCGGAGACCTCAAGCTTCCTTCCTCAACCGGAGGCTCCGACCCGGCACCGCCGAGCAAAAAGAAAGGTTCAAAGAAACCCCCAAAGCCAGCTCAGCCAGTTGTTTTAAAAGAGAAAGCACCAACGCAGAAAGACACACTCGACGTCTATGACCGAAAGCTCTTTTTAGATGCCGTCGGCGGTGCCACCCCCATGCAGGACCGAGAAAGACGGGCACCGGCTGAGTCCTTCGAGTTTAAACCCACGACCGAACGATCCCGGCTCGAAGATTCAATGGCACTCGACGAATTACGTGCCTTGGTGGGCAAAGAGGTGACCTGGCAATTTCACCGTGAGGATGAGCATGTTGAGGGCCGCATCGAAAGTGTCTCGGGACAAATCCTGCGCTCCCTGAGAAGGGGCGAGTACGAACCAATGCGCAAAATCGACCTTCACGGACTTACGGTCCCAGAGGCACTTCGTAAACTGAAGAGCTGGATCTTCGAGGCACGCGCCGATGGAGTACGCTGTGGGCTTATCATCACCGGACGTGGGCATCACTCGGATGGCGGCATCGGCGTCTTACAACAGGAAGTGCCGCAGGCGCTTCAGGAATCGCCCCTCAGCACGCATCTCTTGGCTTTCGCGACAGCGATACCGAGACACGGAGGGCCCGGAGCCCTCTATGTGCTTCTAAGGAAGAGAAAGTAACCAACGAGGGTTTGGAGCTTAGAGGAAGTCTAAGAGCCAGGCGGGAATTTCCATCACGGTGAACGCGAAACACATCTCTTCGTCGGTTCGCTCGCCGTAACGAACATCGCGCGGTGGGTCATAAAAGTTATTTGGGTTGTCTGCCGAGTTGTCCCATGTGCAAGAGAAGTTCACCGTATCACCACCAGTGACGGTCACAGGCTCATTCAGTACATAGGTGAGCTGATTCCCAAAATCGTATTGCTGGCTCTCAACGATACAATCTTCTTCACCTTCATAGCGGTCAATCCATCCCCGGTAGCCGGTTCCCAGAACATGCATATGCGGGAATGTTGTATAGATTGTGATGTCATCGGTAATAAACCCAGGCAGCTCAAGGCTGCTCGTATGGGTAAAGGATGCATCACCCGCCGGAATAGTGAAGGCATTGCTTCCTGTTTCGCCAAGCGGAAACATGTAGAGCTCGCGCTCTACCGTCTCGGCGGTGCGGAAAGCATAGCCCGAGCGGTCTTTCCGTCCCAAGGCCTCAGGCGTAGGTAGGAAGTAGTGCATCTGGATAATCAACTGCTCGTTGGGTTCTACTTTGAGACCTGTACCGGAGGGAAGCTCAACCGGAACCATACCGGGTGCCCAACCCGCCAACATGCCGGCCGAGAGACCTCGCATATTGTCGATACAGTTAACGCCAACATTTGGGTCATAATTACCCGGCGCATAGGCACCGGTCTCTTTGACCTCTTGCTTGAAGATGACGATGTGATGCACCAGCGAGGCGTCGTCGACAATCGGATGCAGCGCCGTGATATAATATGGCTCGTCCGTCTCATGCTCTAAGATAAAGCAGCGGTATTCGTTGGCCGGATTGGCCTCATCTTCGAAGCGAGGCTCGTAGGGCTCGGGCATCCGAAGATTCAAGTCTGCATCGGGCAGCTCAGCCCAGACTGGTAGGTCGAGCTGCGGTTGCTCTTCGACTGTACCAAGAGGCGTTCCCGCTTCGACCCACTCACCAAAGCGTGCAATTTCGGCCTCAGGGACGAACATATACTCAGAACCAACGTAATCCCGACAGTTGGGATCAGCCGCCGGCGGTGGCATCTCTCGACTCTCAATCCGGTCAAGCATCACAGATGCCAACGTCTGAACGAGGGCTGGATCTTCGAAGCTTAGCCCGCCTTGTCCCCCCTCGGTATGACAACGCATGCAGTACTGGTCGAGCATCGGCCGGATATCAGCGTGGAAGGTGGGCCCGATATCAATCGGATCGTCGCCACCCCCCGGCGTTGTTTCCCCAGGTGTCGTTCCTGCGTCGTCGGTCGTTGTAGTTGTGCCGTCAGCACATGCGATCAAAGCAAGAGCAGCCAAAAGGATGAGTGCTCCGCGTAACTTATCTCCCACCATAAGTTCTCCCCGGATAGATGCGTCTAAGTGTGGAATTTAGCTACATAGACATTCATCTGACAAGAGAACCCGCCGATTTCTTGCTTCAGGCAATCTGGACGATAGAAGATTTGGTTATGGACAATCGAATGCATCGGCTCGCTCTTGGCTTTCTCTTGATCACGTCGCTTGGGCTTAGCTCGGGATGCAGTCATCCCCATCAGAGCACCCATTATCATTCCAAGCACCGTGCGAAGCTCAGCTACCTTGATTTCACCCCACTGAATGAGGAAAAAGTCCAACGAAAGCAGGTAATTAAGAAAGCTTTAAGCCTCTTAGATGGGCGCGTCGCATCGTCGCATGGCCACCGATTTGACTCGAACCCTCTTGGTTTTGTTCGCTCTGCGTATTGGGAAGCTGGCGTAGAATTGCTCTCAAAACCTGCCGAACTGGGAGAGCGCGGTCTTGAAAATCTCCTCCGTAGTGCTGAGGAAAGACGACAAATTTTTCATGGTACACCGCGTCCGGGCGATCTTGTTCTCTTCAAATCCCCCCGCACTTCGTCGGTTGCCGCTGAGAGCCGCTCCGAAACAAGGCTCGGCCATGTGGCCATCGTCGAGGAGATCCTTACCGATGGTACACTCGAGTTGGTCGGCCGCTTTCGACGCGGACCAGCGAGATTTAAGATAAATATCCAACAAGCCAGCGCGCTAAAGACGACCAATGGTGTCTTTATCAACGACGTCGTGAAATTGGATGAAGAGTTCCCGGGCGGCGAACTCTTTTACGCGTTTATGGATCCCTGGAGTTAGGTCCAGGCATCAAGCCACTAAACGCGGAAACGCGACGGGAAGTCTTCCCCAAAGACCTTATCGGTGTGCAAGGCTTTGGCGCGCTGTAGAAGCAGGCTCTCGGCTTCTTCGATGTTCGGGTCAGGCACACAGCAGTCAACCGGACATACCGCAGCACATTGCTCCTCATCAAAGTGGCCGACACACTCAGTGCAACGCACGGGGTTGATGACGTATACTTCGCGACCCTCTGTAATTGCCTCATTCGGGCATTCCGGCTCACATGCTCCGCAGTTGATGCACTCTTCGGTGATCATCGTAGCCATGACTATTCGCCTCCATCCAAAGTCTTGTAGATTCCAGCGCCTTAGCTGCGCCGTGGTTCGACCCTAATGACGCCCCTATGGAGTGTCAAGATTCATATAAGGATAGCAGTCAACTTAGGAAGGATCACGAAGGGTTCCACAACTTTCATTGACCGTTGACATTCGATCACCATTTTTGGTAGTTCGCCTGGACCCGTCGCGGCTGTGGCGGAATTGGTAGACGCGCTAGCTTGAGGTGCTAGTGGATTAAAACCCGTGGGAGTTCGAGTCTCCCCAGCCGCACCACTCGCTTCTTTGATCAACAAAGAGGCAGCCGACAACGGCAACATAGGGGCTCCAAACGCATGCTTACATTCACTACGATCGTCCACGTTTTCGTTTCTATCCTATTGATCTGCGCGATTTTGCTGCAAAGCGGTCGCGGTGGCGGTCTCGCTGGCCTCGGTGGCGCAGCGGCAGGCCAGGTCTTTGGTGGACGCGGCGCAGGCAACTTCCTTACGAAGCTCACCAGTACAGCGGCGATTGTATTCTTTCTGACCTCGATGGTCCTCTCATTCGGTACATCCAGTAAGACAAGCGTCATCACGCAGATGAAGGGTACCGAAGCACCAGCAGCTGAGGAAGCACCGGCAGCAGAAGAAGCACCAGCAGCTGAGGAAGCACCGGCAGCAGAAGAAGCACCAGCAGCGGCAGAAGCACCGGCAGCAGCAGAAGCACCGGCAGCAGCAGAGGCACCGGCGGCGGCAGAAGCACCGGCGGCGGCAGAAGCACCGGCAGACGCGGAAGCACCAACCGACGCTCAGTAATAGCCGCGCGATACATTCGATCAAAAAAGCCCCGCTCAACGCGGGGCTTTTTAGTTTTTACAAAGACGATAGTCGTAGAAAAAGCAGTTCGAGTCGGTCCCGATGAAACGAGACCGACTCAACCGTTTAACTGTTTGCCGCTGCTACAATCTCATAGAAAGACTGTGGCTCAAGGCTCGCACCACCTACCAATGCACCGTCGATATCCTCTTGCGAGAGGAGCTCAGCTGCATTGGCCGGCTTCACGCTACCACCATAGAGAATGCGCATAGACTCAGCCCATGCCTGACCTCGGTACCTAAGCCGTTCCCGAATTTCTCCATGAACCTCTTGCGCCTGCGCTGGCGTAGCAACCTTGCCCGTTCCAATCGCCCAGACTGGCTCATAAGCGATAGCGATAACACCCCTCGCCTCGACACTCAGATCCCCTAAGGCCGCCTCGAGCTGCTCACCAACGACATCCGCGGTACGTCCCGCTTCTCGCTCGGCAAGTGTCTCACCGACGCAGAGCATTGGCTTAAGACCCGCGCCAAGAGATGCACGCATGCGCTTGGCACTTGTCTCCAAGGTCTCTCCGAAGAGCTGCCGGCGCTCCGAGTGTCCAACCAGCGTCCACGTCGCGCCAACATCTTTGGCCATGGCCGCTGAGACTGTACCGGTGAAGGCACCCTTCTCCTCGAAATAAATCTCTTGAGCCGAAGTCTCGATCCGCGACTCCTCAAGGAGCTTGGAGACTGCGTGAATGAAGGGATAAGGCACTGCCAATACGATGTCTCGATCTCGAAAGCGATTCGCGAGTGAACCAAAGCTCCGTGCGTAGTCTTGTGCTTCCTTAAGCGACTTATTCAACTTCCAGTTTGCTGCAATAATCGGTCGTCTCATCGTGATCCTCCTTAAGCGCTCAACGCCGCAGTGCCAGGAAGGACGCCATCGTTCTCGATGAACTCAAGACTTGCGCCACCGCCAGTTGAAACATGAGAGAGCTGAGCCTCAAGCCCTGCTTTCTCAACCGCTGCAACAGAGTCGCCTCCGCCTACCACCGTGTAACCGCTTGAGTCAGCAACAGCTTGTCCGACGGTATTGGTACCGGTCGCGAACTGATCCCACTCGAATACACCCATCGGTCCGTTCCACAGAACACGCTTCGCGGCTGCAATCTCACTGACATAGAGCTCACGGGTTGCTGGCCCAATATCGAGCCCCATCAACCCTTCACCGATATGCTCGTCTGCGACGAGTACTGGAGACTCGCTCTCATCGAAATTGCGTGCACAGGTATGATCTACCGGCAGCAGGAATTTCACCTTGCGAAGCCGTGCATTCTCGAGAATATCACGTGCAACCCGTAGCTGGTCTTCCTCAACCCGAGAGCTTCCAACCTTGATTTCACGTGCTTGCAGGAACGTATACGCCATCGCGCCACCGATACAGACGGTGTTCACGCGCTTCATCAGAGCGTTGAGAACCCCAATCTTATCGGACACCTTCGCGCCACCAACGATAGCGACAAAAGGCCGGTCTTCGCCGTGTAGGAGCGTGCTCAGCGCAGCTACTTCTTTTTCAACGAGAAAGCCCGCCGCGGCTTCAGTCACATGCGATACAACGCCCGTAATCGAGCCGTGCGAGCGATGACAGGCACCAAACGCGTCGTTGATATAGACATCAAACGGTGCTGCGAGCTTTCGTGCAAAGTCGGGGTCATTTTTGGTTTCCCCTGCGTGAAAGCGCAGGTTCTCCAAGAGAATCACCGACTTCGGACGCGCATCAGCCAAAAGCGCACCGACACTGTCACCAATGCAATTATCAGCAAGCAAGACTTCCATCTCGAGAAGCTCTGAGAGTCGACGCCCCACTGGCTCTAGGCTGAAGTCTGGATTTGCCTTTCCCTTCGGACGCCCCAGGTGAGAGGCAAGCGCCACGGCACCCGCGTGCTCAAGCACGTAGCGGATCGTGGGAAGTGCGGCGCGAAGTCTGGCATCGTTTGCCACTTCGCCGTCCTTCAAGGGCGCATTCAGATCGAGGCGCAGGAGTACCTTACGCCCCGAAAGGTCAATGTCTTTGACTGATTTTAGAGTGTTCATCCGAACTGAATTCCTTGTGCTAGTGGTAGCTCAGTAGAGTAATTGACCGTCTGCGTTTGCCGTCGCATGTAGGCTTTCCAAGAATCCGAACCAGACTCTCGACCGCCACCGGTCTCTTTTTCACCACCAAAGGCTCCACCAATTTCAGCCCCGCTCGTTCCGACGTTAACATTAGCAATGCCGCAATCGGAACCCATCGCACTGATGAAAGTTTCCGCTGAGCGCATGCTATTGGTAAAAATTGCACTCGAGAGTCCTTGATCCACACCGTTTTGGATCTTGATGGCATCTTCGAGTGTCTTAAAGGTCATGACGTAAAGAATCGGCGCGAAGGTTTCGTGCTTCACTGCTTCCATCTCTGGATGTGCCTTAACGATGGCAGGTGTAACATAACATCCGCCTTCGTAGCCTTCACCGTCGAGCTTCTCACCACCGCAGAGGATCTCGCCACCCTGCTCAGGTACCTTATTCAGAACGTCTTGCATCATGTCCACCGCGTCGGTGTCGATGAGTGGTCCCATCAAGGTAGATGACTCGAGTGGGCTACCGATGCGAACCTGCTTGTAGCCGTCGAGCAGCTTCGCGAGGAACTCATCAGCGATATCTTCTTGGAGAAGAAGTCGACGTGTTGTCGTGCAGCGCTGTCCAGCGGTTCCAACCGCACCGAAGAGGACACCGTTGAGTGCCAAGGCTTGGTCAGCGTCGTCCATAACGATAAGCGCATTGTTTCCACCAAGCTCGAGCAGTGATTTACCAAAGCGCTCAGCAACAACCGAACCTACACGACGGCCCATACGGGTCGAGCCAGTCGCAGAGATAAGTGGAAGACGCTTATCGTGGATCATGCGCTCGCCGACTGGATTGGCTGTACCGACGGTAAGCCCCATGACGCCTTCAAAACCGTTGTCCTTGAGGACTTTCTCAGCCATCTTCTGAACCGCAATCGCGCAGAGAGGTGCCTTCTCACTCGGCTTCCAAACCATGGTGTCGCCACAGATAGCCGCCAAGAACGCATTCCACGCCCAAACTGCAACTGGGAAGTTGAATGCGGAGATGATGCCGATAGAGCCAAGGGGATGCCACTGCTCGACGAGGCGGTGCATCGGACGCTCGCTCTTGATGTCGAGTCCGTAGAGCTGGCGCGAGAGACCCACTGCGAAATCGGCAATGTCGATCATCTCTTGAACTTCGCCCTCACCCTCAGGAAGAATCTTTCCAACCTCAAGTGCCACGAGCTTTCCGAGCGCTTCTTTCTTTTCGCGAAGCAGATTACCGAACTGGCGGATGATCTCACCACGCTGTGGAGCCGGAACCATACGCCACTTGTCGTATGCAGCCACAGTCTTGTCGACGACCGCATCGTATTCAGCTTCCGTCGCCATCTGTACGCGAGCGATAACCTTCCCATCTACCGGAGAAATACTCTCGATGATTTCGCCGCTAGCGGTAGTCAGGTCCGCGCAGCTTACGCCGCTGTTCAACTCTTCAATTCCAAGCTCAGTCAGAAAATCTCGCATCTTATTCATCCTCTACGTTGGTCGATCTGGGTTCGACATAAGGGCCACCGGGCCCGCGATTCTCGGGGCTACTTGCACGTCCATTCGCCAAGAATCAAGCCTCAGTGCGTTATGCAGCAGGCCGATTTAGATAAATCGAGAGATCGGGAGATAATCCGGGGATAATCGGGGAATATAAAGAGGAAATCTCTAGGCTGCTCGCAGCGCTTCGACTGCCATCGGCCCCATGAACCTCGCCAGCTTCCGCTGAGGGGCTTTGAGCAGGTCGACACAAATCAGCCCGTCCACCACATTTGAAAAGTCTGGGTCAACGTTGAAGGCCAGAACCTCCGCGCCAAGAAGGGCATAGTGCTTTAGGAGTGTAGGAATCGGACGTCCGCTATTGTGCTCCGCAACATAGTCGCTCAGCTCGCTCAAGCTTGTGATGGCTGCTTTCGCGGGAAATGCCTCCCAGTTAAAAGGGAGTCGAGGACGAACCCCACGCATCCACATTGGATCTGCACCATGGTGCTCTGCGAAGAAACGGCACATCATTGCTACCGAAGCGTCGCTGTATTCACGGTCGATGCTCACTGCCCCAATCAATCGTCGATACCAAGGTCGCCGATTCAGATAGGCACCGATGCCGCGCCACAAGAGTGGCATCGCAAAAGAGCGCTGATAATCGGGAACAACAAACGAACGACCAAGCTCGAGCGCCGGATTCATCGCCTCAAGCACCTGGTCGTCAATATCGAATAACGTCGAGGTGTAGAGCCCCTCTTTACCCTGCCGCATGAGGATCTGGTCAACTCGACCAAGTCGGTAACCACCAACCACTCGCTTAGTCTTTCGATCCCACACAAAGATGTGGTCGTAGGTGGCGTCGAATTCATCTAAGTCGAGAGGCTGCCCAGTACCTTCTTCAGCGGCACGGAAAGTGAGCTCTCGCATAATCCCAATCTGCCATAATATCTCTGGTATCTCACGAGGCTCGCAGCAATAAGCCACCAACTCGCCAGCTTCGACCAGCAATGCATCCTCGCTCAATGCCTCGATTTCGGCCTCGAGCTTCTCGACTGGCACTTCAGCAGCGAGCGGCAGCGTGCCACTACCAGGAAAGGTCGCTAAGATTTCTTTGAGCTTCGTCTCTAACATAGTTGTCTCCGCCTTTCTGTAGACGAGGACACCTTCCCAGAAGACTTTTACAGACAGATGGCAATAAATTCACAATTTGAGACAAACATGACACAGAGAGGAAACGACGTACATGTCACACAAGCGACACCTAGCGGTTCCGATTTTGTATTTAAAAACAGTAGAGTACAACTCTGGACGCATGTACTACTCTACACATGCCATTACGAAACACAACAAAGTTCTTAGTAAGCTGGGTACGAGAAGTCGGGTCGATGATTCAAGTCGAGAGTCGTCAACTTGAGACAGTTGAAGGAAGTCTACCGTGCGATGTCTACGCCCATCGTCGTTCGGGTTCTGATGCACCGACCGTTGCGTTTATCCATGGCATGAGCCTCTTGGGTCATCGCGACCCGAGGCAGGTTAAAGTCTGTGAGGCACTCGCCGCGGCCGGCTTCCGAGTCTATGCACCACACTTCGAAGAAGTCGCTAATCTTCGCATTCAGAAAATCACCGTTCAGCGGATCAAAGCTGCTGTATTGGAGATTGTCGAGCAAAGTTCGCAACGAATCAGTATTTTCTCAGTGTCATTTTCGGCCGGATTATCATTACTCGCGACCGCAGAGCTTAGAGGACAAAATAAGCTCAAAGGTTTATGCTCAATTGGAGGGTTCAGCGACGTAGCAAGTTGCCTCCATTATCTGATCGACGACCCCGAAGCAGATGAGTACGGGAAATTGATTATTTATCGAAACTATTTGACTGAATTCGAAGCGCTCTACCCCGGGCTGATGAAGCTTCTCGATGCGGCTGCACGCGACAATGCACTGCCTCATGAGGCTCCGAGTCTTCCGGGTGTGATCGATGAAACACCCTCGGCCACGATTGAGTACTTCGAGCGACTCATGACCTGCAACTCCACGAAGACCAA
>JAYYQC010000051.1:0-15414 GCA_036128675.1 Myxococcota bacterium
TGCCATGGCTCATATTTACCGTATGCACGGTAAAGAACTCGAAGAATTCAATATCGAGCGGGTGTCTCATAAAATTTCTTGCCCCGTCACTTTTATTCACGGCGAAACCGATAATGTCATCCCGGCTCAGCAGTCGAAAGCGCTCCATCAAATGCTGCTCCTCCAGGGCCATGACACCGAGCTCGTGGTAAGCCCACTTCTCAGTCACGGTGACCGTCAGCCCCTATCCATTCTATCCGCACTTCAACTTGGTCGTGGATTCGATCACTTCATGCGTCACGCAATGAAATCAGATTCCAAGGAGATAGCAGCATGAGCCCATGGCGATCCTACGCAGCGTTCCCTAGATCCACACAACGAGATTCATCACGACGTTGGCGAGCGCAGAAGACCCGCTCAAATGAGCCTTCTTATCCTCAAACTGAATCTTTGAAGACGCGAAACTCGGAGATCTGCGTCGAAAAGTCCAGATAATCGAAGGCTGGTAATTCTACGGTTCGGGCACTAGAAGGTCTCTATGTTGCCTCAAATAATCTGGAAACGTCTCGATGCATGGGACCACCGGCAAGCACTTCGCATCGCACGTAACAGACCCCAATGGCTTACGCGATTTCTTAGATTCGTTTCCAATAGTGGTACGGTCCCCGGCTGGACACTGATCATCGCACTCGTTTATCTGAGCGGTCTCGCGTCCATCTCAGCGGTCCAATCTATGGCCTTAGCCTCAGCATTTGGCCTCTTTGGTTCTCAAATCGCTAAACGCATGATTCAACGTCCACGGCCTTTTGCGCAGAAGTCTCACCCACAGCCGCTCGCTCGACAGCCGCGCGACCCGTCATTTCCCTCAGGGCACGCAACTTCAGCTCTCGCCACGGCAGTAGGGCTCTCGCTTGAGGAACCTAGCTTCGCAGCTTTCATCATTCCATGGGGACTCTTAATCGGATGGTCGAGGTTCTATCTCGGCGTGCATCATCTCTCAGATATTATCGCTGGAACAATCTTCGGTACCGCACTCGGTTACCTCGCTGCTACCATTATCTAAGGGCGCAGCTCTTTAAATGTGCGCTCGAAATTGAGGCGCAAGGCTTTTGCGATTTGGTCTCGACTCCAAGCCCGCTGCAGCATACGTGCCACCAATTCGACATAGCCATCTTCGCGTAGATCGGTGGGAGGTGTAATTGCCCCGTCGTAATCCGTACCAATAGCAACCGCGTCCTCGCCTGCCACCTTCCGAACATGCTCCATGTGACGCACAACATCGACTGCAAGGGTTTCTCCGTTGCCAGAATCGACGAAGCTGCGCTCAAACATGATACCGATTACCCCGCCAGTCTCCGCCACAATGCGGCACTGATGGTCATCAAGGTTACGCCAATGAGGTGTACATTCCTCAACCCCGGTATGGGTAACGATAAGTGGCTGACGACGGTCATGAACGGAGACTGCGTCCCAAAAGCACTGCTTGCTAATATGTGCAAGGTCCACAAAGACACGAGCTTGATTCATCGTCTCAACAAGCTCCATTCCGCGACGCGTCAGACCTCTGGTCGAAGATATAAACCTAAAGGGTGACGAGGTCTCGCCAAAACCCGATGACGTTAAATGGACAAGCGTGATTCTCGTAATTGCATTGTCTTCGATACTAAGCGCCAGCTCCGGTGCTCCCTCGATGGAGTTCCCCCCCTGAATGGCTGGGAGGCAGGCTAATTTCCCCATCTCATTGACCTCTTTCATTTCGCTGTAGGTCGTAGCCCAGCCGACCGGATGTTGCGATCCCTCAATCAAGGTCTTTAAATTACGAAGATTCTTTTGAAAGACTTCCCAACGGTAAGCAGGCGTACCAATCGGGTTCGTCGTAATCGAAAACATGCCAGCGGTCATGCCCTGCTCGAGTGCTCTCGGAAAATCTAACTGACCGAAAAAGACATTCGGGTTGCGCGGGTGTGCATGCGAAACATCGAGGTCATAACCGAAGAGCCGCGTTGGAATAAAGCTGTCGATATGTAAATCAATCAGTCCAAGTTCTAAAAGTAACTCTCGCGCCTGCTCAGAATACGACCGCATGAATCCAACCTCTCCGTTTCCCACAGAGACCTAATACACGTTGGACACTGTGCTCAAGCGTTCTTAGTGCGTCGCGAGAAGATGGGATGGACGGTAAGGGGTATGGTTTTCAACCAGGGCAGCGCGCAACGCCTCACGGGCAACATAAGGTGCCTTCACATGCCAGGTGGGATGGTTTGCAATCATAACCGCGACTGCGTAGCGCGGTTCATCCAATGGAGCAAAACCCGAAAACCACGTGAGGTCGCGGCCTTCGGCCATGAGGCTGCCGGTCTTACCACCAGCACCTAATTTTCCAAGAGCAGGTTTGCCATGCGCCCGAAAGGCCTTGCGTGCTGAACCACGGACAATGGTCGCTTCCATCGCGGACTTGAGTTTTCCCGCTACCGAGCCTGAAAATAACCGCCGTGTTTCTCGAAGCTTGCCCGATTTAGGATCGACCACTTTGGTCGTCCCACCATTACCGATCGCAGCGCTGATCAGAGCAGCTTGGTAAGGCGACATGGCGGCATCTCCAAAACCAGCCGCGGTATTCGCGAATGCGACCGTTTCAGAAGGAAGGTTGAGTTGCTCAGCGCGATGTCCGGGGACCCAGCTTTTGGCCCCAAAGCCCAAATGCCGAGCCTCCTTCTCGAGTGTTGCAGGGCTGAGCCATCGCTTGGCCCACTGACCAAAGTGAATGTTATAGCTCCGCCCATAGGCAAGCGTCAGGTCTGCGCATGTTCTGCCACTGGACTTACGAAGGTCACGCTGCCGCATCCGTCGGTAGCCTACGTCGTAGCAGCTCCGAGTCGGCGCTTTGCCAGCTTTGAGAAGTGCGGAAGCCGTCACGGTTTTAAAGAGGCTTGCCGCTGGCCACTTCGCCTCAAACGCGGCGCTGTGGTCCTGCATACCACCGCGGACGCCCGCCAGGCCGGCAATCTCACCAGTTACTGTATCTAAGACAATTACTGCCCCATCCGGGACCCGGTAATCATCGAGCAGGCGCTGAAGCTTTAAGGATAGACCTGCATCTTGATAACTGTACTTCGAGGCTTTCGGCGTAGATACGAGATTCGCCAAAGCGACCTCGACCCCCGACTCTTCAAGTGGGACCTCTTGTTCTCGAGTCGACGCGCTATCTGGATATAAGGGTGTCATCTGGGCCAAGAGATAGTTTGGCACCAGTTCCGCACTGGAGAGCACACCCGTTTGATTTATCTCACCATCATGGGGGTGGGTTGCAGATGACTCTGAATCGTCGCTGGTCCAAAGAGCCCAAGCGAACATCAAGAGTGTACCCATGATTACAAGTCTCTTACCCCCAGACGAAAGCCGGGCGCGCCGCCGTTTCGACTTATTTCCCACGACGTCGATCATGGTTCGATAGCTGCGGTCATGAATGTAACGACTCATGGCAATCACCTACCGCATTTCGGGGGCCTACCGCTAAAAAATTGCGATTTGTAACAATAGACCACGAAATTGTCGAAAGAGTGTCGCAGAACTTGCTTTGTGACAATCCGCGTTCCTTGCTAACCCTTTGAATATGGTAGGATGTCACAAACTCTTGGCGATTGGATTCAATCCTTGGTATCTCCCGCACAGAAAGGAAACCCAATGTCAGCACTGGTTCTTATAGTCGATGACGAGCCGGATATTACGGCAACACTCGAGTTCAACTTAGAACGAGAAGGCTTTGCGACACGCACCGCGCACAATGGAGCTGAGGCTGTCGAGCAAGCAAGCTTGGAGCCACATCCGGACATTGTGTTGCTCGATCTTATGCTCCCCGATACCTCTGGAACTGAAGTCTGTCGAAAGCTTCGTGGGATCGACGCAACAAAGAATGCAGCCATCATCATGCTGACCGCCCGTGGTGAGGAAATTGATCGAGTTGTTGGATTCGAAGTCGGAGCAGATGATTATGTCGTCAAACCCTTCAGCATCCGTGAGCTGATTCTCCGCATGCGTGCCATTCTCAGACGTGGAACCTCTGAACCTGAACCCGACTCAGAGGAAACCCTAGAGTTCGGTGTCTTGAAAATTGACCCTCGCTCTCACCGGATCTGGATAGCCGGAGAAGAAATCAAACTGACGGTTCTTGAGTTCCGCCTCGTCCGAACCCTTTTACAACGAAAAGGGCGAGTTCAAACGAGAGAGACACTTCTTCTTGATGTTTGGGAATATGAGGCATCGGTGACAACCCGAACTGTTGACACCCACGTAAGACGCCTGCGTCAAAAACTCGGAGCAGCTGGTCCATATATCGAGACCATCCGCGGCGTCGGTTATCGTTTCGTCGAGAGTCCTGAAGGGAATGCCGCTTGAATTCTGCACTGAGAGGGCGTTTTTTGTTGGTCGCTTCTCTCACAGTGTGCGCGGCAACCATCGCTGGTGGCGTTTATGCCGAAGCAATCCTTCAAGAACCGCTCCATCAATCCTTTAGCAATAGCCTTGATGCAAAGACTCGGCTTGCGAGACTCTACTTGCATCAGAACCTCAGGGATCGACCCGATTCGGTACTCCCCTCGTCTGTTCAAACACTTGCCCATGCGCTCGATGTACGCGTAACAGTATTCTCGGAGACTGGTGACGTCTTGGCAGATAGCTGGTCAGAGCAAACAGGTAAATCAACAATCGATAGTATTGCGCAGCGGCCAGAATTCGTCGACGCCCTGAAAACAGGCTCGGAAACATTAAGACGCTATAGTATCACAATGCGACGCGACGTTTATATGTCGGCCACAACTCTGCAATTATCTGAGGACACACGTGGTGTCTTGCGACTCGCATCAGATACGGACGACCTTGAGGCATCGCTCACCAAAGTTCGTATTTATATTTGGTTAAGCGGACTTATCGCTTTATTCGCAGCACTGCTTTACGTTGTCATTGCGTCAAAACATCTCAACCGCAACTTAAAACGATTCATCGAATATGCACGGAATATCGCCAGCGGGCGGAAACCAGGAAGACTCGGCTTCGAAGAACCAGGTGAGTTCGGTGCATTGGCCTCAAACATCAATCGTCTGGCCTCCGACTTCGAGGAAGTTGTTGAAAAGCTCGCACTTGAGCGAGACAGATTCCGTGGTGTTCTCGAGGGTATGGAAGAAGGCGTTCTTGCGATCGATTCTGATGGACATATCAGTGCTGTCAACAGCGCTGCCCTTTCGATCCTCGGCGTTTTCGAATCACCGATT
This sequence comes from Myxococcota bacterium, assembly GCA_036128675.1. GTDB lineage: Bacteria > Myxococcota > XYA12-FULL-58-9 > XYA12-FULL-58-9 > JABJBS01 > JAYYQC01. Next base: position 5,247 of record JAYYQC010000051.1, read on the forward strand.
GGAAAAACGCCGATGGAGACCATTCGACTTCCAGTCCTCCACGAGTTGATTGAAAAGGTTCGAGACGACGACACCATTGTCATAGAATTTGAACTTGGTGAGAGCAAGCAACGACAAATCCTGGCTCGTGCGGCCTGGGAAGGCATTGGTGTTGGCACTGTCATTGTTTTCCATGATGTGACTCAACTCCGCCAACTCGAGCGTATGAGACGGGACTTTATCGCAAATGTGAGCCACGAACTACGGACGCCTGTGAGTATCATTCTGGCAAGCGCCGAAACTCTTGAGAGTGGTATCATCGAAAATCCGAACAAGCATGTTGTTCGCTTTCTTGATGCAATTCACCGGAACGCAGATAGAATGGGGAGATTAATAAATGATCTCTTAGATATCTCGCGAATCGAATCCGGTCGTTACGAACTAGAGGTCTCAACGGTCGATCTACGAACACTGATTGAGCGGGTCCTCCGAGGAGTGGAGACTAAAGTCGCTGAGCATGAATCAGAGTTGCATTTTGAAATACTTGACTCTCTGAACGTAGAGGCCGATCCGAAGGCGCTCGACCAAATCTTTGTAAACCTTATCCACAACGCCACGAAATATACGCCAAAGGGCTCGCTGATAAGAATCTACGAGGCTAAAGCGTCACGTTCAAATCGAGTCCGAATCTGCGTAGAGGACAATGGTCCAGGCATCCCCGATAAGTACCGTCCACGACTCTTCGAGCGCTTCTATCGAGTCGATAAAGGGCGTTCACGTGATGCAGGTGGGACTGGGCTCGGCTTAGCAATCGTCAAGCACCTCGTCCAAGCAATGGCCGGGGATGTTGGTTGTGATGCAGCAGAGCCCAATGGCTCAATTTTCTGGATTGAGATTCCCGCGCATAGTGAGCGATGACTGGCATGGTAGTGCTGAGGCTTTTCATTCTGCTCACCCTCTCTCTGGGCCTGATATCATGCCGCAATCAAACTGACACAATCGTCATCGATGGCTCCAGCACCTTACACGCGCTCGCCGAGACTGCAGTGGTCAATCTAGTCGCGAAGCACCGAGTATCTCTGACGATGAGTGGCAGCGGCACCGGAATCGACAGGCTCTGTCGCGGAGATGCAACAATAGCACTGATGTCACGCCCTATTTCTTCTCTTGAAGAGCGCCGGTGTGCCGAGGCGAACTTAGAGCTGCTGATTTTCCCCATCGCACGAGATGAGGTGGCCTTTGTTGTGCCCCGCGCAAACGATTGGCTCCATAGTGTTTCTCTTGAGGAAGTCAGCTCAATTTGGGGGTCTGACTTCATCAAGCGGTGGAGTGATTTACGACCGACCTACCCTGACTCCCAGATCCATCGCTTTGCACCCGGCATAAGCTCCGGGACCCGACTGGTCGCATTGAAAGCGATTTTTGGACCGACCTACCAAGAAAATAGTATCCAGTCCCTGACGAATGTGATGGCAGAGGACGACTATATACTCGCAACTCACCTTGCTCGAACAAACAACGGCATCGGAATTCTCCCGGGGGTGTACGCGACGCACTTCAAGTCAGAGCTTCGCAGACTAAAAGTTACGAATTTCGATAATGCGCAGTCTAGCCTGGAGCGTGTTCTAAGCATCGTCGTGGATCGCGACACAATAAGCCGCAAAGAGGTAATGAATGTCGTCGACATTCTCTTCAATGCCGAGAGGACCTACGGTTTAAAGTTGGGTTACCTGCCTCTCAAACCTGATGAACAAGCTTTACGGCAACGATTGGTTGATGAGGTCCGCCCCAATGAAGAGTGACCTGCACAAACCCGACGAGACATCCTTGAGTCGTTTAGAGCATACACTCATTGTTTTAGGACGCTCCTTGCCATGGGTATTGGCTGTTTTGATCTTCGGTACCATCCTCGCAGGCAGCATAGAAGCACTGTGGAACTTACCTAGATTAACTGCCCTCTTCGAAATAACCTCGATGATACAAACGTCGCTCGGAGTCGCGTTTACCGCCAGTCTCATTGGCGGTGTGACCTCGGTCGGTCTCGCCCTCCAACTCGTCATTCATCCCAATCGGTACATCCGAAGAATTATCGCTTGGACCGTTGACACGCTCGCGATGACCCCAGCTATCGTTATCGTTGTTTTACTCAGCGTTTTGATCTTTTCTTGGTTCCCAAAAGACATAGAATCATTCGGTTTTGCCTACACAAGCATGGCAGGTTTCATCGTGGGATTGACGACTGTGCCCGCCGCAACCGCACAACTCTACCGACTGTTCCGAAATCAAGACGAGCATTATATCAACGCATTGATTGCACTCGGTGCCGACCGGTACGATATCCTATTTCACGCTTTCTTATCGTTTTATCGGCGACAAATTGTCGGAACCTGGTTTCAAATCGTGGCAAAGGCGCTAGGCGAAACGGCTGTTGTTCTCGTCGTTTTAGAATTCACTCCGACCCTCTCTGGTTCAGAGCATCCCCTTAAAACTCTCACCACCTTTATCGCAGAAAGCTCAGCCTACGCGTCGACTCAAAGTGCTCAATTCTCTGTCGCCTATCTAGCCGTCGCGACGTTGGTGACGCTTGTCTTCATCTGTCACTTTATCAATGTGCGGTACATTCGGAGGATGGACCGATGAAGCATCTTCGCAAACCAATACGGGCTTACGAAACCCTCTCACTCATTGCTCTCCCCCTGCTTTGCCTTCTTCCTCTCCTTGGACTTTGGCAATCTTTCGAATTAAGTGACCTGACCTTCGGACCGCAACCGCCAGAATTCCTAATTACAACGCCTTATTGGAAGCTCTTCTGGACCGCATTTGCCGGTAGTATCATGTTGGTCACCGTGGGGATTATGCTCGCACTGCCCTTTGCCCTTCTGACCGGCTGGGCGCTCTATGCGCAGAACCTTCGTGAGCCCGACCTCGCGACAGCTGCAGTGGTCGATTTTTTAAAGACAACCCCGGCGGTTATTCTCGGCTTTTGGGCCGTAGACTTTCTACTTTTGAAGCTTAGCCTTCCCAAAACTCTGGGTCTGGGGAGCCTAGTCATTGCGATTGTCTACTACCCCAGACTTACCATCGATGTCGTGAGAGTACTTAGCCGGACACCAAAGTCGGTTATCGCGGCAGCAACCGCTTTGGGAGCTCCTCCAACGACTTTCATTAGACGCATTACGACCCGTGACCTGTTTAAACCCTTGGCCCGAGCAACCGCATACAATTTCATTAGAGCGGCAGGTGATATAACCGTATTCATTTGCTTGGGTGCTTACGTTACCGTCTCAATTTCGCCAATTGAACCAGCCAGTCCTCTCCACGTACTCTCGGTACAAATCTTTCATTGGAGCTACCGACACTACGCAGGACTGGCAACCATACTCAGTTTTGTTTGTGCCGGATTCATTCTGGTGGCAGGGCTCAGTGCCCTTTGGACTGGGCCAATGATGAATGTTAAGTCAACAACTAAGGCACGCACCCAGAATATGCCAGAGCACATGAGAGGAGAATCCTAAAATGGAACATAATAAGGAGCCCTCAATAAATATCAGGTTCCTAAGTGCCTGGTATCGTCATGTTCAAGTCCTGGATAATGTCTCACTATCGGTTCCAAAGAATCAAATTGTGTCGGTCATCGGACCAAGCGGATGTGGGAAAACCACGCTTATCCGCTGTTTAAATCGGATGCATGAGCTGAATCCAGAGGCCGCTGCACAGGGCGAAGTCGTCTTTGAAGGGGAGAATATTTTTAATCCTTCAACTGATCCGGTAAAGCTGCGGCGAAAGATTGGAATGCTCTTTCAGCAACCCAACCCATTTCCCGGACTTTCGATTCGAGAAAACGTCCTCGCAGGTCTCAATTTCGTGGGGCACTTTGACAGTGCGCAAGAAGATCAGATCCTGCATGAAACGCTCGATCGGGTTGGACTCTGGGACGAGGTCGCAGACCGACTCTCGTCTCCTGCTACAGAACTGGCTTTGGGCCAACAACAGCGGCTCTGCTTTGCTCGCGCCCTTGCCGTCGGTCCGAAAGTGTTGCTGATGGACGAGCCCTGCGCTTCGCTCGACCCGATATCAACCGCTAGAATCGAAGGATTGCTGCAAGCGCTTAAAGATTCTGTTACGATCATTTTCGTAACGCACAACTTACAGCAGGCGGCACGTGTTTCCGACCGATGTGCTTTCCTGGTGAAGGGCAAGCTAATTGAGTACTCGGATACAGACACCATGTTTACCGCGCCGCGTGATATGCGAACCGAGAACTACCTAACGGGGAAATTTGCATGAATTCCGCGCCACGACATATCGATTCAGCCTACGAGCGTGAGCTTCAGACCCTTCGAGAGCGCCTTCTTGTGATGGCAGGGCGGGTCGAAGTCATGATTCGTGACTCGGCAAGTGCATTGGAACGAGGGGATCAGACACTCGCTGAGGAGACGATTGCCCAAGACAGCTACGTCAATTCTGACGAAGTCGAGATAGACGAACTTTGCTTGAAGATTCTTGCCCGTCGCCAGCCTCTAGCGTCCGACCTCCGCAATATCACCCTCACTTTGAAGATGGTCACCGATCTCGAGCGTATTTCTGACCTCGCGGTTAATATTTGCGAGCGGACTCTAATCCTAGGTGATCAAGGCGACTTAATCCCGCATGGCGATATTAAATCTATGGCCACCACGGTCCAACGCATGGTTCGAGATGCTATCGATGCGTTTGTCGAACGAGACATCTCAGGAGCGGAGGGAGTCATCAAGGAGGACGACGCTGTTGATGAGGCTTTTCATCGGGTTTGTGTCTCAGCCACCGAACACATGCGCTCTAACGAAAACAACGTCGAACAGGGCATCCATATCATCTCAATCGCGAAGCATCTCGAGCGGATGGGTGACCACGCAACAAATATCGCCGAACAGATAATCTTTCTCGTGAGAGGCACAGATATTCGGCACCAAGGCAAGCTTGCTGACTAGTAGTCCCCCACTTTCTTCGGATAGAGGGGCGCTATGTATTCCAACGATAAAACCTTACACATTGTCCTCTTCGAACCCGAGATCCCTCAAAACACTGGTAATATTGGACGCATGTGCGCCTTCGCAGATTTACGTCTTCATCTCATCGAACCCTTGGGCTTTGAAATAAGCGACAAGCAGCTACGCCGAAGCGGGATGGATTACTGGAAGAACCTCGATGTCCATATTCACTCAGACTGGGCGGCCTTTGAATCTTCGGACCACGCACCCAAACGTCTGTGGCTCTTCAGCACCCATGCCACCCAAAGTCACTGGGACGCCGAGTTCTCACCGGGGGATGGACTTGTTTTCGGGAAAGAAACCGCCGGAGCCCCGCAGTGGATCCATGATAAGGTCGGCACCGACTATCGCATTAAGATTCCTCAGTTCGGCGAGGATTTAAGGTCACTTAACCTCGCAACAAGCGCTGGTATCGGTGCCTATGAGGCACTCCGTCAACTCAAGAGCTAGTCAAAACTAGAAGACACCTTGCGAGCCTTCGCAACAGAGCTTAAGTACCCAAGACTGCTTATGATAAGTAGGACTTTTGGTAGGGCACACAATGCTAACATCCTTGGACATGCTTCAGCTTTTGCTCGCCAGCGCGGTGATCGCGTGGGCGTCTCGTGTTCTTTGGAAAAAATGGCGGAAGTCTAAAGAGTCCTGTGAAGGTGATTGTGTCACCTGCCCATCGAAGCTCGCTGGCCTCTGCGAGGACGGAAGCTCGATGCAAACCAACAAAACGTCTGAGGATGAGCCCGAGCTGACCCAACTCCCATCGAGACAACGAAAAAAGGCACAAGAAGACCATGTATGAACTCATTGAAGCTGGCGGCTGGATCCTCCTCCCTATTGGACTCTGTTCACTCATCGCTTTGGCCGTCTTTCTCGAACGGCTTTGGTCTCTGCGTCGCCCCCGCGTTCTCCCGAATGCCTTTGTTCACCGAATCGAAGCACTCATCAAAGACAAGAAACACCACGATGCTCAGGTCCTGTGTTCGGAATATCCATTACCGGCTGCTCGCATCTATGCAACTGGCCTCAAGCACGCAAACCTAGAACGCTCGCAGTTACGCGAGCCGGTCGAGGAAGCCGGACGCCAAGAAGCCCAGAAGCTCGAACGCCACATTGAACTCATCGGCACCTGCGCAGCAATTTCTCCCCTCCTCGGCCTCCTCGGTACCGTGGTCGGGATGATGGCTGTCTTCAGAGATGTCGAAGTATCAGGCTTGGGAGATCCGTCGCAGTTTGCCAATGGTATTTGGCAGGCTTTGATCACAACGGCGGTGGGTCTCGCCGTCGCGATTCCTTCATTTGTTTTCTACAAGCTTCTCTTGAGTAAAGTGGACTCGCTGATTCTAGATCTCGAAGAGATGTCCTCGCGACTCATTGACCTCCTTGTAGAGACACGCTCATGAATTTTAGTGGGCGAGCAAGACGACGGGCTGCCGTCGATATCAATATGACACCGCTCATTGATATCGTCTTTATCCTGCTGATCTTCTTCTTGATGACCTCCACCTTCATTCAAGACAGTGGCTTTAAAGTCGACCTCCCATCGGCGAGCGCCGAGAATGCAGATGAAATCTTCGATGCATTGACGGTTCAGATTACGTCGAGGGGCGAAATCGTTCTGCAAGGCACCACAACCGATGCGGACGGTTTGGCTGGGGAGCTCACCAAGCTGAAAGCTCAACTCGAATCCGAGAACCGCGCAGCAACTCTGATGGTTCAAGCCGACCAAGATGCACCGCATGGTGTGGTCGTTGAAGTCTTGGATACAGCCCGGGCGGTTGGCCTCACTGACCTCGCAATTGGGACATACGCGTCGCCATGACCTTGGTTGCAAATAAGAAGTTCTGGCTCTAAGGTCCGCCTGATGTCGACGAATCAAAAAATCCTCTTTGGTGTACTTATCTCGGCCTCGGTCATCTGGAGTGCCTATGGATTTTTCTTCTCCGAAGCCTGGACGAAGCGACAAGAACTCCAACAAGCCATCGAAAGCGTTGAGGAAGACAATCAACGCATCCAAGAGCGGATCAACGAAACCGAGCGAAAGATCAAAGCCATCGATCAACGTCCCGAAGCCCAGAAAGCGCTGGTGCGCGAAGAGCTCGGTTATATTGGTCAGGACGAGGTGATTGTCGAGCTCCCTACGAATTCTGAGAGCGGAGCCGGTCAGTGATGACTCAGGATATTGACCTCAATCAGCTCAAATTCAACGAAGGTCTGGGTCGGGGTTCCAGTGGCGACGTCTACCTCGCGGCTCATAAGGAAACGGGACACGAGTACGCCGTAAAAATTCTGAGTGACGAGTACTCGAAAGACCCCAAACACGTTGAGCGTTTTCGTCGCGAGACCGAGGCCATTCGCAACCTCACACACCCGAGCATTGTGAGCCTCTACGGACACGGTGAGACGCCGGATAAGCGACTTTACCTTGTGATGGATTATCTGAAGGGCCCTCACCTCGGCACCCTCGGTCGTCTCGCAAGTCCGATTCCCGAATCTGTAATCACCGCCATCGGTCTGACCATGGCATCCGCCCTCTCGCATGCGCACTCTTTCGGATTGATTCACCGAGATCTCAAACCTGAGAATGCATTCATCACGAGCCAGGGCCTTGTACTTGCAGACTTTGGTATCGTGAAGGCTGTTCAAGACGATAATCCGCTGGGTCCTGAGGCCGCTCGGGCAACCGAGATCATCGGGACGCCGGGCTTCATGGCCCCCGAACAGCTTCAGCAGAAGACACTTACAACGCAAACCGATATCTTTGCGCTGGGTGCGCTTCTCTACTTCCTAGCCACCCGCGAAGTTCCCTTCCCTGGGCATACTGTGTATCAACTGGTTCATGCGATGCGTGAGACCAGACCGCTGGCCATCAACGAGCTTCGACCGGAGTTCTCGTGGTCACTGGCCAACACGATTCAAGCCTGCCTCTCGTACGATCCAGAGCAACGGCCAAAAACAATGGCCTCCCTCTTTTATCAATTCGACCGCCATGCTCGCCTCATTGGCCTCGGGTCTTCAACGACGCTCTTGAATCAATATCTCGACGATCCACCGGCGATGCGACGCGACGAAACCCAGCGCATGATCAACATCGTGGTGACTTTAAATCAGCGCGCAGAAGCTGCGGGAGACTTGCTCACCTCCGACACACTAAAGCGCCAGCTCTTTGGACTCGACCCCGATCACCCAGACGCAGTTCCTGTGACGGGCGTCGTCCCGATTGCCGGAGGCGATAACCCGTCGGAGGAGACTTACCTCCATTACCGGTCGTATAAAAAGAAGAGGGTATGGCCCAAATGGCCCTTGATTTTGGGTGGACTCATTCTCGGACTCATGTTGCCTTGGCTTGGATTTGACGCTCCAAGTGACGATTCCGACGAGACCATCGAAGCCCCGTCCACAAATGTCGCAAACCTCGAGTTTAAAACTGGTCAACCAGGCCAACTCTTTCTTAACGGGCGTGCATTTGGCCGAATATCTCCGGGTGAATCAATCCCCTTGGCCCCCGGCAGCGCCGACATTGAATGGCTCGATGCTTCAGGTAAGAAGCATCACTACAAGCTTGTTGTCGAAAAGGGTTCGGTCTGTATCTTGAATGACCAAACCGTCGCTTGCGAAGTCGGTGCGCCAGAAGGAAAAGCCCGAGATTAAGGTTCACCCATCGCCTTGAGATAGTTGAGAACCCACGCAGACTCAGCTCGAGCGACCATCGGCTCGTTTTTAAATGTCTTCAGGTCGCTTTCAAACACAGCCACCATTGGTATCGACTGAACCTTCATCGCACGTAGAATCTCGCGGTCATCGTCCCCGATTTTATCCATATCGAGTTCAAGCAATACGTACTGCTCAAGAGCTGCTTTCACCGGAGCAAGGGGGTAGATCTCATTATGCAATCGTCGACAGGGCTTACACCAATCGGCCCCAACATGAACGAAAATCGGCTTACCGGTTGCCTTTGCCAATGCCAGCGCCTCTTTGGGGGTGTGAACGAAAGTGCCCTCATCCGGCGCACTACTCTTCGATGCACACGCTGTGGCGAGAACAACTAAGAATGCACCCATGATATGGGTGATACTCTTAAGGGTGTGCTTCGTTGTGGTCGTCACCGTGAGACGCCGTGATAACGACCGATGATTTTTTTGAGTTCCGCGAGCTTCTCAAGGTCGTAGCCAACCAGCGATTCACCGATCGTACGGTCGCCTTGAATCCAAACCATATGCGGCAAAGCTTCGACACTGTATCGACGGGCCACAATATTGAATCGGTCCCACAGAACCTTGAGGTCGGTTCCATTTTCCGCCACCAGCTGCGCTGCTTCCTTCGCCTTGGCTTCATCTTTGTCGATACTAATCAACACAATATCGAAGCCGGTATCGCCTAACTCCTTTTTGAGTTTAGCGAGGTGAGGGATCTCCTTTTTACACGGCTCACAGTAGGTTGCGAAAAACGAGATAAGCAGCGACTTATCCTTACCGCCAGTCGGCAGCGCCTTTTCCAACGAATAGAACGCGCCCTTACCAGCTGTCGTGATCTCGGGTACCGAGAAGACCCCAGCCTTGGCCCCGAACGCGGACGCCCCTGTCAAGAGCAGCGATATCACAAGGCTCACAACAGTTAATCGTTTCATGCTAATCTCCCTCGGAGCTCGAAAGCGCCTCAATGATCTCCTTGGCATTCAGAGGCACCTCGCGTTGCTCACCCGTTACCAAATCTTTCAACAAGACGTTGTGCGCCTGAAATTCATTCTCTCCAACTATTACCATCCATCGGGCACCAGAGCGATCTGCACGTTTAAGCTGCTGCTTTAGCCGTCCGCCAATCACATCCATCTCCACCTTTTGATGCCCCTCACTTCGAAGCTCGCTTGAGAGCTTCAGGCATGCCACAGCCGCCTCATTACAAGGAGCGACGTACATGCCAGCGCGCTGAGTCTCGCGCTGCGCAGCAATGAGTAAGGCAAGTCGCTCGACCCCGGCGGCAAAACCAATCGCCGGAACCGATGGTCCCCCAAGCTCTTCGACGAGACCGTCATAACGACCACCGCCTAAGATAGCATCCTGTGCGCCAAGCTGAGAGGTTGTGAACTCAAAGATGGTTCCGGTGTAGTAGTCGAGCCCTCGAACCAAGCGAGAATCACGATCAAACTCCACGCCCAGCTTAGTTAA